>JAJZMO010000079.1 GCA_021798235.1 Acidobacteriota bacterium
TGCGCTTGCTCTTCCGCTACGCACTGCACGCCTAGCCGCGCGCAGGAGTCCGATGCGCAGAGTAAGTAGAGGTCTACACCACTGAACGTTCGCGGGAGATGGCACCAGCAATTCTTTCCAGATTCTTGGGTGCGCGCCCTGATACACTAACAAACGAGCAGAAAGTTCCCAGCTGCCTATGGAACGGAAGCGGATGGAACGGATCTTTTGGATCCCAGCAAGCTCAGATTTCAGATAGAGAAGGCAGAATCCTCCGTGGACACACAGACCCGACACGCTTTAAAACACAATGCCCTTGCCGATTCCGCGCAGAGCGGCTTCGACTGGCTGCAAGAGAACCGCAACGCTGTGCTTCTCTTCACCGGAGTGCTGGCCGCCGTGCTCTTCGTGGGCATTGGCGGAATTATTTTCTACAGCAATCGCGTGGACGCCGCGCAGCAGGCATTCAGTACGGCGATGCAAACCTATCTGACGCCAGTGGCGGATGCTTCCGCGCCCGCCCCCAAAGGTGTTGTCACGTTTCCGTCGATCGCAGCGCGCGCGCAGGCTGCACAGGCCCAGTTTGCGCAGGTGGCCAGCCAATATGGATGGCTGGACACGGGCAAGAACGCGGCCTACTTTGCTGGCTTGACGGAGATTCAGTTGGGGCAGGCCGCGCAGGCGCAGGCCGACTTGGAAAAGGTCGCTGCATCGGGGGACAAGAACCTGGCAGCGTTGGCGCAAATGGCGCTGGCCAGCCTGGATGAGCAATCGGGTCGCGCGGCGGATGCCGTTGCCATCTATCAAAATTTGGCTGCGCATCCCACGGCCACTGTTCCCGCAGGTGAGGCCAAGCTGGCCTTGGCTGCCTTGGAAGAAAAGTCCAACCCGCAGCAGGCCAAGCAGATATACGCCGAGTTGAAGGATAAGGATAAGGACACAGCTGCTGGGCAGATCGCCGCGCAAAAACTGGCCAAGCTGAATTAGCGCGCATTGCGCCACCAGCCTGTGGGAACCATCCTGCAGGCGGTGACGTATGTACCTCTGTCACTGCTTTTGCGCCGGAGGATTGCGCGATGATGAAGATCGCCATCAAGATGCTGATGGGCGACCGCGCCAAATATATAACGCTGGTCAGCAGCATCGCCTTTGTCTCGCTGCTCTTCATCCAGCAGGGCGGCATCTTCTGTGGCCTCATCGGCAGAACCGCGCGTCCGGTGGAAGCCGTCGACGCTCCCATCTGGGTCTGCGACCCGCTGATGCGCTCCGTCGACGACGCCGAACCCATGCAGGACACCGACCTGTACCGCGTGCGCAGCGTGCCCGGCGTCAAGTGGGCTGTGCCGCTTATCATTCGCGTTGTTACAGCGCGGCTGGCCAATGGCCAATATCAATCTGTCCGGCTCTATGGCCTGGACGACGCGACGCTCTACGGACGGCCCGCGCACATGCTGGCCGGCGATACGCGCGATCTGCTGGAAAACGATGCAGTCATCATCGGCCAAGCGGAGTCCGACAAGTTGGGCAGCCCGAAGATCGGCGACAGCTTTGAGATCAACGACACCGAGGCGCGCGTGGTCGGCATCGCCGAAGCGCCGCGGGACTTTCTCTCCAATCCCTTCGTCTTTACCACCTATAGTCGCGCGCTCAGCTATCTGCCGCCGGATCGCAAAACGCTGCTCTATATTCTGGCCGCGCCCAAAGATGGCGTTCCGGTGCAAACGGTAATCGCCAACATTGAAAAGACGACCGGCCTTGCCGCCTACACCGAAGATGGCTACCGCTGGCACACGATGGGCTACTACTTGAAGAACACGGGCATTCCCGTCAGCATTGGCGTCAGCCTGGCGATGGTTTTTGTCATCGGTACCGGCATCGCGGGACAAACTTTTTACGCCTTCGCCCTGCAAAATGAGCGCTTCTTTGGCGCGCTGAAGGCGATGGGCGTCAGTGGAACCACGCTGACGCACATGATTCTGCTGCAAAGTTTGCTGGTCGGCCTGATCGGCTTTGGCATCGGCGGCGGTCTGGCTTCGATCTTCGGTTTCTCCGCCGGGCCGCAGAGCAAGATCGCCTTCGCTGCGCCATGGGAGTTGGCCGTCATCGCTCTGTGCGCGGTGCTCATCATTTGCCTGCTGGCCAGCCTGGCCAGCATCCGGCGCGTGCTGAAACTGGAACCAGCGGTGGTCTTCCATGGCTGAGTTAGCCGCCAGCCTGCGCAACGTACACAAGAACTACGGCGAGGCCAGCACGCTGGTGCGCGCGCTGGACGGCGTGAACCTGGAGGTCGTCTGCGGTGAGCTGCTGCTGCTCGTCGGCCCGTCGGGCTGCGGCAAAACCACGCTGCTCAGCGTACTCTGCGGCATTCTGGATGCCACCAGCGGTGATGTTGAAGTCTTCGGCCAACGCATGGATCGCATGTCTCAGGAGCAGAAGACGGCTTTCCGCCGCGAGAATATCGGCTTCATCTTTCAGCAATACAATTTACTGCCATCACTCACCGCAGCAGAGAACGTGGCCGTACCGCTGCTGATCCACGACGTGCCGTGGGAGGATGCCGTGACGCAGGCCCGCGCGGCGCTGGCGCAGGTCGGCTTGTCGGAGCGCACGGAGTTTTTGCCCACCAAGCTCTCCGGCGGCCAGCAGCAACGCGTGGCCATTGCCCGCGCCATGGTCACCCGGCCACGCCTCATCGTCTGCGACGAGCCAACGGCGGCGCTTGACGGCCACACTGGCCAGATGATTCTGCAAGTTTTTCGGGAGCAGGTGCTGTCCCCGGAGCGCGCCATTGTGATCGTGACGCACGACAGCCGCATTTTTGGCTTTGGCGACCGCATCGCCGACATGCGCGATGGCCGCATTCTCGGCGTACATGCGCAGCAGGCCACCGGCGCATCCCAGGATGCCGTGGAGTTGCAGGCGCTGCAGCAGCCAGCCACGCAGGCCCCAACGCAAATCCAAGAAGGTTCCGCATGATCAAGAGACTCAGCATTATTCTGCCGGTGATTGGCGCCTGTTCGCTGATCTTGCTGCTATTCGTCAACGCACGCCGCCTGCCGCATAGCCAGCCGATGACGCCGCCGCCACAATCGCCGTACACGGACACGATCGCCGCCTCTGGAATCATTGAGGCCGCCGGCGAAAATCAAAACATCGCCGCCACCGTGCCGGGAGTGATGACGCATCTCTTCGTGCATCAGGGCCAGCACGTGCAGGCAGGCGATCCGCTCTTCCAGATCGACCCGCGGGACCAGCAGGCAGCGCTGAACAATGCCGAGGCCAACGTGGCCAAAAGCGCCGCCGCCGTGGCAGCCGCTGCCAGCGCCGTGACCACCAGCGAGGCCGCCGTGCGCAGTGCGCAGGCCGCAGCCAACTCTGCGCAAGCCACCTATGAGAATGCAGCGCAGATCGCCGACCGCGATACATCCCTGCACGCTGCGGGCATTCTGGCGGATGAAGAATATGTCACCGCAACCAAGACGCGCGACGCTGACCACGCTCTGTGGCAGCAGCAATTGGCCCTGCTGGCGCAGGCCCGTGCGCAATTGCAAAATGCGCAGGCCACGCTGAACCAGCAGCAGGCAGACCTGAAGGCGAATCAGGCTGCACGCGACCAGCAGGCGGTCTTGCTGGCCCAGTTGACGGTGCGCGCGCCGCGCGATGGAACCGTATTGCAGATCAACAATTATCCCGGCGAGTACATTTCCTCCGCGCCCACAACGGCGGCGATCCTTTTCGGGGCCACCAGCACCTTGCAGGTGCGCGCGGATGTGGACGAGATCAACGCCTCACACGTTCGCCCCGGCGCTGCGGCCGTGGCGCATTTGAAGGGCGATGCGGAACGTTCCTTTCCGCTGAAGTTTGTGCGCATTGATCCCTACATGATCCCGAAGCAAAGCCTGACCGGCAGCAACAGCGAGCGCGTGGATGTGCGCGTGCTGGAGGTCATCTACAGCTTTGATCCGCCGCCGTTTCCCGTCTACGCCGGCCAGCAGGTGGATGTCTTCATCGACGGCGATCGGAAATCTTCGATTCCCAATTGAGCCTTGTGGCTCCCTTCGTTTTTTTGCGCATGGGTCGGTGTGATCGTGGTCACGGATCCCTATTGGGGCAGCAGATAGATTGGGCATGCAGTATAGTGTGGTCACTGGCGGTGCCATCGTCAAAAGGATGGTGCCGCAATGACACCCCACGCACGACCCACGGAAGCCAACTGATTTGCTGAGGTGCTCCCATGTCTTCTGAACGCCGCTCTCCCGCCACAATGCCGCACGCCACAACTCCGGCCAACTCCGCCGCTCCGCTCGCTGCAGAGGAACTGCGCGCGATGCACGCCTATTGGAGCGCCTGTAACTACCTGAGCGCGAGCATGCTCTATCTGCGCGCCAATCCGCTGCTGCGCGCTCCGCTGAATCCGGAACACATCAAGCAGCGGCTGCTTGGCCATTGGGGATCCGATCCTGGCCAAAGTTTTTTGTGGGTACATCTCAACCGGCTCATCAAAAAATATGATCTCAACGTGATCTACGTCTCCGGCCCCGGCCACGGCGCGCCCGCCACGCTGGCCAACGCGTATTTAGAGGGAACCTACTCCGAGGTCTATCCCGACATCAGTCAGGATGAAGCAGGCCTGCAAAAATTCTTTCAGCAATTTTCCTTTCCCGGCGGCATCGGTAGCCATTGCACGCCCGAGACGCCCGGCTCCATTCATGAAGGCGGCGAACTCGGTTACAGCTTGGTGCATGCCTTCGGCGCGGTCTTTGACCATCCTGACCTCATCGCCGCCGTCGCCGTCGGCGATGGCGAGGCTGAGACCGGACCGCTGGCCACATCCTGGCACTCCAACAAATTTCTCAACCCCATCCGCGACGGAGCCGTGCTGCCCGTGCTGCATCTGAACGGATACAAGATTGCCAATCCCACGCTGCTGGCGCGCATCTCCGCAGAGGAGCTGGAGCAGCTCTTGCGCGGCTACGGTTGGACGCCACACTTTGTCGAAGGCGATGACCCCGCCGTGATGCACCAGAAAATGGCCGCCACGCTGGAGCAGTGCATCGTGGACATTCGCACCTTGCAGCACACCGCGCGCAGCACCGGAAAAGCGCAGCGTCCGCGCTGGCCCATGATCGTCTTGCGCACGCCCAAAGGCTGGACTGGGCCGAAAGAGGTCGATGGCCACAAGGTCGAAGGCTTCTGGCGCGCGCATCAGGTTCCCATCGTCGACCCGGCCACCAACCCGGCGCACCTGCGGCAACTGGAAGCCTGGCTGCGCAGCTACAAGCCCGAGGAACTCTTCGATGCCAAAGGTACGCTGATTCCAGAGTTGCAATCCTTGCCGCCCACGGGCACGCACCGCATCAGCGCCAGCCCCTACGCCAACGGCGGCCTGCTGCGCAAACCACTGCGCCTGCCCGACTTCCGCGACTACTGCGTCCCGGTCGCCCAGCCCGGCACCACGGAGGTTGGTCCCACCGAGGTGCTCGCGCATTTCTTGGCCGAAACGATGCGCAAAAATCCTGACAACTTCCGCGTCTTCGGCCCGGATGAAACCGCATCCAACCGCTTGCAAGCCATCTATGCGGCCAGCAAAAAAACCTGGCTCGGCGACTACAAACCCGAAGACGCCGACGGCGGCGAGCTGGCCACGGATGGCCGCGTCATGGAGATGCTGAGCGAAACCACGCTGGAAGGCTGGCTGGAGGGCTATCTGCTCACGGGCCGTCATGGCCTGCTTTCCACCTATGAATCCTTTGCCCACGTCATTGACTCCATGATGAACCAGCACGCCAAGTGGCTGGAAAAATGCAAAACGGAAGTCAAATGGCGCGCGCCCATCGCCTCGCTCAACATCCTCATCACCTCGCTCGTCTGGCGGCAAGACCACAACGGCTTCACGCATCAAGACCCAGGCTTTCTCGATGTGGTCACCAATAAAAGCGCTGCCGTCACGCGCATCTATCTGCCGCCCGACGCCAACTGCCTGCTCAGCGTGGCCGACCACTGCCTGCGCAGCACCGACTACAT
>JAJZMO010000294.1 GCA_021798235.1 Acidobacteriota bacterium
CCGGAGGATCTTGATCTGCGCCCAGAGACGCTGGCGGCCTTCAACAATCTGGTGCGCGAGGCCGGAGCACTTTACGCATCGCGCCACTACACCAGCTATCACTTTCTGGTGACGCTCAGCGATCAAGTAGCGCACTTCGGCTTGGAGCATCATCAATCGAGCGACGACCGCGTGCGCGAAAAAACATTTTTGGAGCCGGACCTGCTCCTGCTCGAAGGCGATCTGTTGCCGCACGAGTTCACACACTCCTGGAATGGAAAGTATCGCCGTCCCGCCGGGCTGCTCTCTCCGGATTATCAAACGCCCATGCGCGGCAACCTGCTCTGGGTTTATGAAGGGCTAACGGAATATCTGGGCGGCGTGCTGGCCACACGCAGCGGCATTTGGACGCAGCAACAGTACCGCGACGAGTTGGCCGATGTAGCTGCGCAGATGGACCAACGCCCGGGCCGCACTTGGCGCGATCTGCAAGACACGGCCACCGCGGCGCAAACCTTATATGACAGCAGTGGCCAGTGGGACAATTGGCGTCGCGGCGTGGATTTTTATCCTGAGGGCCAATTGCTCTGGCTCGACGTGGACACGACGATCCGGCAAATGAGCCACGGCAAAAAATCCATCGATGACTTCTGCGCGCGCTTCCACGGCCTGGGCGGCAACACCGCGCCCAAGGTGGTGCCGTACACATTCGACGACATTGTGAAAAATCTAAACGCCGTGCAGCCAAATGACTGGGCACAGTTTTTGCGCGAGCGACTGACCAGCACGGCTCCGCATGCACCGCTCGGCGGCGTGGAGCATGGCGGCTATCAGCTCGTCTACACCAGCTCGCCCAACTCCATGATGCAGGCCAGCGAAGGCCTGAACGGCGTCAACGCCTGGTATTCACTCGGCCTGCTGGCCACGCATACAGGCACGCTGCGCGATGTGCGCATCAACTCCCCCGCATACAAAGCTGGACTGGGGCCGGGCATGCATCTGATCGCCATCAATGGCCGCGCCTTCACTGACGCAGTCCTGCACGCGGCGATTCGCAACACAACCAGCTCCTCCGCGCCAATACAGTTGATCGTCGAAAATACGGGATACTTCCGCGTGGTCAACATGAACTACCAGGGCGGCGAACGCTATCCAACGCTGGAGCGCATCAACAACACGCCCGATCTTCTCGATGCAATTCTTGCGCCGCGCACACAACCACCCGTGGCAAAAAACTGAGCATTCCGATCGAAGCACTATCGGAAATCATTTACAAGGGCCTGCAGGGATGCAGGCCCGTAATTTCGATCTCGAGCTTGTCTGTGCTCAGACCATCCGTCGGGCGAATTCTGTACGCCACATCCACGCTGGCTCCATCGCCAACACCCATAGCAGCAAGTCGCGCGGTCCAGTTCCAGCCAAGGGCGGTTTGCTGTCTTCCCCCAACGGTCTGCGCCAGTTGCAAACGAATGTGGCGCTCCTTCATCACGCGCGGCGCACCACAGATGCGCACTGCGCGCGCCAGAAACGTCGGCTCAGGATTCTCCATGCCAAAGGGAGCCAGCCGCTCCACCCAGGCGGCCAACGCGGGCGTCAAGCGATCCAGCGGCAGCTCCACATCATACGCAAGTGCATCCGCAGTGCTGGCCTCCCCAGGGTTCTCCTTCGCGTAGGCACAGAGGCGCGCACGTAGCTCGGACACGCGTTCCGAGGGCAAGGAAAAACCAACCGCCTGCGCATGTCCACCGTGACGCGTGAATAATTCACTGCAACTTTCAATGGCATTCAGCAGATGAAAGCCGGGAACCGAGCGTCCGGATCCATACGCTTCCCCTGCCTCCTGCGTGATGACCAGCGTGGGCTTGCCGGTGCGATCCACCACACGCGAAGCGAGAATGCCGAGCACCCCGCGATGCCATCCCTCCCCATCCAGCACGAGCATTGGCTCCTCAGCCAACGTGGCATCTTCGCGCAGACGGCGCTCAATAGTCTCCAGCGCCCGCTGTTCCGTGCTGCGACGATCCTGATTCAGGTTGTGCAACTTTTCAGCCAGGCGACGCGCCTCTGCCGGATCGCGCGTGGTAAAGAGTTCCACCACATCGCTGGCTGCATCCATGCGTCCGGCAGCGTTCAAGCGTGGCGCAATGCGAAAGGCAATGTCATAGGCGCGCAGACGGCGCGTGGCATCGATCTCCGCAAAGGCAAAGAGTGCGCGCAAGCCGGGATGCACCGGATTGGCAAGCTGCTCCAGGCCCAGCGCAGTGATGACGCGGTTTTCGTCGAGCAAGGGCACCGAGTCTGCAACCGTGGCCAGCGCCAGCAGCTTGAGAAACGAGGGCAGCGTTTTCGTCCGTGTCCGCTCGCGATCCTGCGCCTCCAGCAACGCCTGTGCCAATTTGAAAGCTACCCCCGCACCGCAAAGATGTTTGCAGGGATACATACATCCGGGCTGGTTGGGATTCAAAATGACCAGCGCGGGCGGCAATCCTTGGACAGCATCGGGCAGGTGATGATCGGTAATGATGAGATCCACCCCAAGGCGCTGCGCCTCTTCGGCAGCGGCAAAGGCGCGGATGCCATTGTCCACGCTGATCACCAACTGCACGCCCTCCGCTGCGGCTTGCGCAATGGCGTCGGCCTGCATTCCATAACCATCCCGCAGCCGGTGGGGAATGTGAAAACGGCAAACCCCACCCAGCGATTCGAGCGCGGTCTTGAGCAACACGACGGCCAGCGTGCCATCCACGTCATAATCGCCGTAGAGCAACATGGTCTGGCGCCGCGCAATCGCTGCCTGAATCCGTGCGACGGCCACGCCCATGCCCAGCATGGCAAAGGGATCGTGCAGTGCATCCAAACTGGGATGCAAGAACGCCTGCATCTGCTGCGCTGTATGCACACCGCGCGCACGCAACAACTCCACAATCACTGGCGGCAGCGCAGGCAGGTGCGCCGCTTGCAGCTCAGCGCTCACAACAGCGGGTGCGCTCACGCCTCATCCTCACCCTCTTCGTCTTCGCCAGCATCCTCCAGCAACTCTTGCAGCGATTGGATCGTCTCCACCAACTGGCTGTACTGGCCGTACCATGCGGTCATCGTTGCATGAACGAAGAGGAACCCTTGATGGGGAAAGGCCAATTCGATGTGGCCAGTTTTTCCGGAGTGCTGCAGGAGCTGCTCGGGCTGTCCGAGATCTAACTCCACGTCTTCCTCCGCGGCCAGTTGCTGCAATTCGTCCAGCAGCGTCTCCAGCGTTTCTCCGTCCAACTTCTCTTCTGCCAGCAGTACCAGCGGAGCGTTGACGGCCTTGGCCATTTCGACAAAGTCCTTCCAGCTTTCCGTGTTGGTCGGATCGTTCCACCAGATGCGTTGCGCCTCCTCTGGAATCATCGCGGGAAAGTGGCGGATGCCGTGGCCTTCGATAAAGGCGATCATGTCGTCTTTCAGGGCGAGTAGGTTGTCCAGTTCGTTCATCACACTTCGTATTCTCGCAGACTGCTTTAGGATAAGGACAGAGAATCCTTTTCAGGAGCGGAACCAGTGGCACAGTTTGAACGACATGTATTCGTGTGTACCAATCAGCGGGAACCGGGCAGCGCGCGCCCTTGGTGCAATGCGGACGGCAAAGCGGAGCTGCACAAAATCCTCAAGCAGGCCTCGGATGCTGCGGGGTTAAAGACAACGGTGCGCATCAACAAAGCTGGATGTCTGGACCAGTGTGAGCATGGCCCCACGGTCGTCGTGTATCCAGAGGCGATCTGGTATGGCGGCGTGCAGGCTGCGGATGTGGCTGAGATCGTGCAATCACATCTGCTCGATGGCCGCCCCGTGGAACGGCTGCGCCTGCAAGAGGGCTGCATCAACACGGCAACCTGCGCGCACCGGGCCACGAAGAATCCGTAACCGACCTCGTCGACACGAACCATCCCGGCAATGCTAGAATTGCCTAGTAGAGATTTTTCACGGCGGCTATAGTTCAGCGGCAGAACGCCGGTCTGTGGCACCGGATGTCGTGGGTTCGAACCCCACTAGCCGCCCCAAATCGAGCACTTGGCCGGGAGACGCCCGCGCACAATGCCCATGCGATCCCCACTGCACACGCCGCTATTTGTCCCCGGCGACCCCACTCCGAACGCATCCCAGCCCCTCGTGGGCGACACAGAACAAAATACGAATCACAGCAACATCCAAAGCAATCCTCGCGCCCTCACAAGCGCGCCTTGGCTGGTGCCATTTGTACCGCGTCGCTACCTGGGCCAATCCGTCAAGCAGCCGGATGCGCAAACGCTTCTGGCAAACTTTTTGCCGCGCGATGTACAACTGCCCGAACCAGAAAGTGTGTTGGTGGAAGTAGAGGCCTCGACGCAAAGCCATGTGCTGTGCCATTGCCATTGGCAACCACAGGAGGTGCGCTCGGAACGGCTCACCCTGCTGCTGCTGCACGGTCTGGAGGGATCTTCGCAATCGCAATACATGCTGGGCAATGCGGACAAGGCGCTGCGCGCCGGTTGGAACGTGATCCGCATGAATATGCGCAATTGCGGCGGCACGGAGGCAATTTCGCCCACGCTCTACCACTCCGGCCTATCGGGCGATGTGGCCGCTGTGGCGGAGCATTTTGTTGCGCGCGAGCAGCTGCAATCGCTGGCTTTCGTGGGGTACTCGATGGGCGGCAACATGGTGTTGAAATGCGCGGGCGAGTGGGGAGCGCAAGCTCCACCATGGCTGCGCGCCGTGATCGGCGTCTCCCCCCTGATTGATCTCTCCGCCAGCGCCGATGCACTGCACGCGCTGCGCAACCGGCTTTATGAATGGAATTTTCTGCTGAACATGCTGCGACTCTACCGCAAAAAGGCTCAGCTATTTCCCGAGCACTTTCCCATCGGGGCTAGCCAGCAGGTGACCAGTATTCGCAGCTTTGATGAGTACATCGTTTCGCCCAACTGTGGCTTCGCCAACGCCGACGATTACCATTACCGCGTGGCCGCTGCGCGCGTCATTGATCGCATCGCCGTGCCCACACTGCTGCTGAATTCGCTTGACGATCCCTTCATTCGCCTGTTGCCAGAGACGCGCGCAAAGATTCTGGCCAACCCGGCCATCGCGCTGGTCGAGACAGAACATGGCGGGCACTGCGCATTTTTGGCTCAACCGGAAGGTGAAGATGACGGCTACTGGGCCGAGCAAACCATTGTGCGTTACCTGCACTGGGTGTTGTCAGCGCAGCCCAGTCCACGCAGTTCTGCAGCGGAACCACAGTGATGGACGCGGATTGGTCGGTTGAATGTGCGGCGAATGATCCCACCATCGCTGTGCCGTGGAGCAACCAGGATGCCTGCCTGAAATTTATCAATCTGCGTACCACCCCGAACAGACTCGAGCAGATTCCAGAGGCCCAGCAGCACCCGGCTTTGGCAGAGGCGCTGCGCGCGTGGAACCAACCAACCGGGCCAATCTTCACCGCCAAGTGCGATGTGTGGAAATATACGGCTGCGCTCTTCGACGCAGAGGATGATGCGCACTTTGACTTTGCCCAGGCCAGCTATGTGGATGTATTGCCAACGGCAGCTGTAGAGTTTTTCAGCTTTGCGCAGATGGAGCAAGTCGTACGCCAATGGTGCGCAGCAGCACGCGCACTGCCCTGCGAACAGGCGCGCTGTGAGTGGGTCGTGCGCCGCGCCTGGATCAGCACTGCGCTGGATTTGCCACCTGCCGAAGCCGCCGCCGCAGAGTGGCGCGCCGGGTTTGCCACAACGCTCTATGTTTGGGGCTATGGTGCAACGGAAGATCTGGCGGCAGCGGCATGGGCGCAAGCGTTGCGGCTACTGATTCCTCTGCTGTGCACGGTGCGTGCAGCCCACACCAACGCATACAATATATCCACGGCCCGGCCAGCAACGGGCGAGTAGCTCAACTGGATAGAGCACCGGCCTTCTAAGCCGGGGGTTGTGGGTTCGATTCCCGCCTCGCCCACCATATAAAATC
>JAJZMO010000141.1 GCA_021798235.1 Acidobacteriota bacterium
AGGAGAAGTGGGCATCCTCGACTTCAGTCAACCCGAAGGTCTGACCGGAGCGCTCTATCAAATTTATTTTCGTCGCATCCTGCCGCGCATCGGCACGTGGCTCTCTGGGGCATCCAGCGCCTATGAATATCTGCCGCAGTCCGTGCGTCGTTTCCCCCCGCCCAACGAGATGCTACCCCTCATGCGCCAATGTGGCTTTGAGAATGTTTCTTGGACGCCTTACACCTTTGGCATTGCCGGACTGTACCGCGGTGTGAAAGCATAAACGCAGCCGTGCCACGCTTAGGAATCGCATGACCCACACCCGCACGCAGCCGATTCCCGAACCGATGTACACAACGAAAACGCGTACGGCCATTATTTCCGTCGCCGCCGCTCTCGGCATCACGCTGCTCAAACTGCTGACCTCTCTCTCCAGTCATAGCATCGGCATGTTTTCAGAAACAGCGCACTCTGCACTGGACTTGCTGGCTGCGGCGATTACACTCATGTCGGTCACGCTGGCGGATCGGCCCGCCGATGAAGACCATCCCTACGGCCACGCTAAGATTGAAAATCTTGCAGCGTTTACCGAGACGCTGTTGATGTTCGGCTCCGTGGTCTGGATCGTAGCTGAATCCATCCATCGCATTTTTGAACGCAATGCAGTGGTACACATTTCTCCTTGGCCTTTTGCCGTCCTGTTGCTTTCGATGAGCGTGGATTTTTTGCGCTCGCGTTCTCTGGCCCAAACCGCCAGCCACACCGGCAGCGCCGCGCTGGAGGCCGATGCTGTCCATTTCGGCACGGACATTTGGTCCAGCTTTGCTGTGATTGTCGGCTTGGCCGCCAACAGCATCGGATCGCGTCTGCATTTGCCCTGGATGCGTCTGGGCGATCCGCTGGCTGCGATTCTTGTCTCTATCATCATTCTCAAAGTTTGCTGGGGTCTGACGCGCAAAGCAATCGATGTGCTCATTGACACGGCTCCAACAGAGATGCACAGAAAGCTATTGGAAGCTGTTGGCCGCATCGAAGGAATCTTGGCTGTGGAACGTTTGCGCCTGCGCAGCAGTGGCAACCATTATTTTGTTGATCTCAAGTTGGCCATGCCGCGGAACATCAGCTTTCAGCGCTCTGAGGCGATTAAAGAAGCCGTAGCCGCAGCCGTCCATACGCTGCTGCCAGAGGCGGACGTCATCACGTATGCAGTGCCCCGCGCCAGCAGCAAGGAAAGCATCTTCGACCGTGTGCATGCCGTTGCCGCCAATAGCAACTTATCCGTTCATGACGTCAGTGTGCAGGATTGGCATGGCCATTTGCATCTGGAGCAGCACTTGGAGGTTTCCGAAACATTGACACTACGCGCTGCACACGACCTGGCCACCAAAGTTGAAGCAGAGATGCGCGCTGAAATTCCAGAAATTCAATCCATCTTGACGCATATTGAAAGCAAGCACTCCACCATCGAACGCGATGCACAGATCACATCCGATCGCATTCTGGAAGTACGCTTACGCGAGATCGCCAACCAGATACCGGAGATTCTCGACGTGCATGAGGTCAGCATGAAGCGGCTGGGCAATACGCTGCAAATTACCTGCCACTGCACGCTCCGCGATGAAACATCCATGGCAGTTGTACACGCGGTCATCACACATTTGGAAGACGCCGTAAAAGCAGCCATGCCCGAGGTGGCGCGTGTCTTTATCCATCCAGAGCCTAGTAGCGACAATCGCAGATAAAATTTTTGCAAGGAGAATTCCGAATGAAAGCCAATGCAACCTGGAAGAGTGAGATGCTCTTCGATGCGACCTCCCACAGCGGACACACGGTTTTATTTGACGGCGATCCAGCGCACACCCACGGTGCCAGCCCAATGGAGGTCGTGTTGATGGGCCTGTGCGGCTGCACGGCCATTGACGTCATCTCCATCCTGCGCAAAAAGCGCGAGCCATTTACCGGACTCAGTGTCTCTGCGGAGGCCGAGCAGGCTGCCGAGCCACCCAAGGTTTTCACGCAAGTCCGCCTTGTCTATCGCGTCAGCGGTGCCGTCTCACACAAAGCCATGGAAGACGCCGTGCGCTTGTCAGAAACCAAATACTGCTCTGTTGCCGGCATGGTTTGCAAAACCGCGCACATTGAATACGTGATTGAATATGTAGATTAAAGAATCCTCATGCGCAATGTTTTTCAAACTCTACTGGCCGGCATCGCACTCGCCGGAATTGCGCTAGTCTCGGCGCTGGCCGCCATGCGATTGGCCATTCATGGTGCAGAGGTGCGCGTGCCGTCGCTGACGGGAATGACGATTGCGCAGGCCCTCGATGTAGTCCATGCGCAAGGGTTGCAAATCGAGATTGCCGACCACAACTACAACGCCAACACCCCTGTCGGACACATTTTGCACCAGCAACCACAGCCGGGCGTGTTGGTGCGGCGCATGTGGAAGGTGCGGGTAACGGAGAGTCTGGGGCCGCAGACGGTCAGCGTACCTGACGTTGTGGGCATGGATGCGCGCCTGGCCATCATCACCGTCCGCCGCGCGGGCTTCAAGCTGGGCGATGTCAACACGCTTCCCTTTTCACAGGCGCTGGCGGATACAGTCATTGCCCAGAGTCCAACGGCGCATGCCTCAACCGTGGAAAGCCCCCGAATGGATCTGTTGCTGGCCGCGCCTGCACCGGCCAGCGCACAGGCCTACGCCATGCCTAATCTTGTCGGCGAACCTTACGCCACCGCATCGCAGACGGTCTTGCAGGCTGGATTTCTGCTGGCTCCGGTGCAAGAGGCCCACGACAAACTCTACGCCAGCGGAATGGTAACCGGACAAGTCCCGGATGCAGGCAGCCGTGTTGAGGCCGGGGCGGAAGTACGTCTTGTGGTCGAACCATGACGCTCACGGCTGCACTGCTCAGCCAAGCTGTTCTTCCGGCAAGAGTGCGTGGCCGCGTAAAAATTCCTGTGCAGTCATGCTGCGTTTGCCTTCCATCTGCACTTCGACCAATTCCACATCCGCTCCGTCCCCACAGCGCAAAAGCAGGCGCACATCCTGCACGTGCAACGCACCCACCGGCAGATTGCCCTGGCCTGCGCCCGGCGATCTGCGCATGCGCCGAATGGTGAACTTCTTTTCGCGCAGCCAACCATATGCGCCAGGCCAGGGCTGAAAGCCGCGCCAGCGGTTGTAGATTTCTGCGGCACTGCGCCTGGCATCCATGTGTCCATCCTCGCGCTGCAAGATGGGAGCCAGCGTGGCCATCGCATTTTGCTGTGGCTGCGGCACAAGGCTTCCCTGCTCGAGCGCCGTCAACGTCTCCACCATCAAGGCCGCACCGGTTTCCGCCAAGATCGGGAACAGCTCCTCAGCAGTTTGATCGGGAGCAATGGGCACGGAGCGTTGCAGCAGCATCGGCCCCGTATCCAGACCTTCATCAATGCGCATAGTCGTGACGCCTGTTTCCTGCTCGCCGCGTGCAATGGCCCACTGAATCGGTGCGGCTCCGCGATACTTGGGCAGCAGGGACGCATGCAGATTTAAATTGCCATGACGCGGTAAGGCCAGCATCCACGGTGGAATGATGCGTCCGTAGGCGACCACAAGAATTGCATCCGGAACGATGGAGCTTAGACGCTCACGCAGCTCGTCGTTATTGCGGATTTTTTCCGGCTGCAGCATGGGCAGGCCTTGTGCCAGAGCAGCTTGTTTGACTGCGGAGAACTTTGGCTCCAACCCGCGGCCACTGGCACGATCTGGCTGCGTCAGCACCAACTCCACGGAATGCCCGGCGGTCAAAACAGCTTGCAGTGTGGGCACGGCAAAGGCGGGCGTACCGCAGAAGACCAGGCGCATGAGCGTCTACCACTCGCCCGCTTGGATCATTTTGCGAATTTTGCGCAGTTGCAGATCGCGCTTCAAACGGCTCAGACGATCGAAGAATAAAATTCCATCCAAGTGGTCAATCTCATGCTGAAATGCTCGGGCCAACAGTTCGTCCCCTTCGATCTCAAAGGGCTTCCCCTGCACATCCTGCGCTTGCACTTTGACGTGCGCAGCGCGCCGCACTTTGTCGCGAATGTCCGGCAGACTTAAGCAGCCTTCTTCCTCATACTGCTTGCCTTCGGTGGCGAGAATCTTCGGGTTGATCAGAACGATCTTCTCTTCCGGATTTTTCTGGAAACTGAGATCAATCACCGTCAA
The DNA here is from genome assembly GCA_021798235.1 of Acidobacteriota bacterium. Next base: position 4,181 of record JAJZMO010000141.1, read on the forward strand.
GCGTTTAGAGATGCCAATCTGCGGCGCCGCCAATCCAATGCCGTGCGCCTCGTACATGGAGGCAAACATATCCTCCACCAGCCTGCGCAGTTTGGAGTCAAACTCCGTCACCGGCTCCGCCGGACGCTGGAGAACAGGATCCGGATATTTCACAATTTCGTAGATCATCGCAGTGTGCCTGTACGGCTAAAATTTCCGAATCTGTTCGCAGTATCCCTGATAATTGCGTTGCAATTCGCGCAGGGAGTCACCGCCAAATTTTTCCAGTACAGCCCTAGCCAAAGTGAGCGCAACCATCGCCTCTGCAGCTACGCCCGCTGCGGGCACCACGCAAACATCGGAACGCTCATAGGCTGCCTTGACTGGCTCGCGTGTCTCAAAGCTGACCGAACCCAACGGACGACGCAGTGTGGAGATTGGCTTTAAATAACCGCGCACAATCACATCTTCGCCATTGGAAATGCCGCCCTCGATACCGCCTGCGTTGTTCTGCTCGCGCGCAAAGCGGGTAAAGTGTGGCGCGTCCTTGCCAGCAGACTCCGCAGCATACAAAATTGGATCGTGGACTTCGGAGCCAAGCGCAGCCGCCGCAGTCACGCCGCGACCAATCTCGACGGCCTTGACCGCCTGCAACGACATTACAGACGCAGCCAGCGCAGTATCCAGGCGTTCATCCCAGTTGGCATAAGTGCCCAGACCCGGCGGCACGCCATGCGCCACCACTTCAAAGACTCCGCCAATGGAGTCGCCTGTGCGCAGCACGGCATCGACGGCTGCTTTCATGCGCTGCTCCGCTTCGGCGTCCACGCAGTTCAGCAGCACTTCATCCTTATCGAGTAGTAGGGCAATCTCTGCCCACTCGGCATCGCGTTGCAACTCCGCTCCGCCCACGCGGATCACATGGCTGGCCACCTGAATGCCCAGCGGCTGCAAAATTTGTTTGGCGACGGCTCCCGCAGCCACGCGTGCGGTGGATTCGCGCGCTGAGGCGCGCTCCAGCACATAGCGCGCATCGGGAAAGTCATACTTCAAAGCTCCGGCCAAATCCGCATGGCCCGGTCGCGGTGAAGCCACGGCTTTGTGCTTGGCCGGATCCCCTGCATCCACCGGCAAAATCTCTGTCCAATTTTTCCAGTCGCGGTTTTCCATGCGCATGGCAATGGGCGAACCTATGGTTTTGCCGTGCCGGACACCAGAGAGAATCTCTGCCGTGTCCTGCTCAATGCGCATACGCCCGCCGCGTCCATAGCCTTGCTGCCTGCGCCATAGCTCGCGGTTTACCTTCACGATGTCAACGGGCACTCCCGCTGGAACGCCGGAGAGCATGGCGATTAAGCATTCACCGTGCGACTCTCCAGCCGTAGAAAATCGAAGCATACTCTTGCCGTCCTCAAAACAATGGTAGGGGATGCGTAAGGCTCTCTTTGATTCTAAATGCAGGCCTCACTTGGCCGTAATCCATCGGTACTGTTGCACCGTTAGCGGCACCACGGAAAGCCTTCCCTGCCGCAGTAGCGGCGAATCTGCAAAGATGGATTCGGCCTTCATCGCATCCAAAGTTTTTTGTGACGCCAGTAGCTTGCCACAGCGAATCCGGACCTGCGGCACCTTGGGATCGCTCGCGTCCACATGAACAACCGTCGCCGTTCCTACAGCCACACGTGCACCGCCTGTGTGATAAATGACCAGCGTTTCTCCAGGCTGCATCTCACGCAAGTACTTTACCGCTTGCGGATTCGTTACCCCATCCCAGACCGTTTCGCCATCGCGCTGCA
>JAJZMO010000312.1 GCA_021798235.1 Acidobacteriota bacterium
TGCAGGCAGATCGCCAAGCAGGGTCTCAGGCGTAGTGCCAAAACCAGTGTACTCTGCCATATCGCCCTCGAAACGCCCGAGGGCTCAATAAAAAGGCCCCAAGGCTGGTTAACCCTGGGGCCGTTGCAACGGTCGCCCGCTTGTGGAAGTACGCGCTGAAGGCTACGTCAAGCCAAAGCGTTTAGCAATATCAGTCAGCGCAACCAAATCGGAACGGCTGAGCGTCAGCGAAATTTCAATGCGCTCGTCTCCCGTTCTACCAATATGCACTCGGTAGTTGCCCCCCAACCGGCTCAGCAGCGGCTGGAACAGGGGCGCTACGGACTGCGCCCATTTGGGCCAGGAAAGCTCTGTCATCGCAGGCTCAGCGTCTGCCGGAACTTGGCGTACTCGCGTTCTACGTCTTCCGGCTTGAACTTGGTGCGATCCTTCACGTTGAGCCCACCCGTATCGGGAGCAGCAGGCGGAGGCGGTGCCCCCGCGCTGGTTCGGGTAGGCGGCGCGGGGGGCTGGCCAGAGGCAGTCTGGAAAAGCTGCGGCTTGGCTGCCTTCCAGGCACTGACAGCTGCGGAAATCTTGGCCAAATCAGGCTCTCCGTTCACGAGCATGGAGTCGTCGATCGGGATGAGCTGCACAAGATCGCGGTCAATGATCCCTTCCTGAATGGCTGCCGCCCGCACTTCGGCCCGGATAAGGCGCTGCTGCGTTTTGTTCAGCTCTCCGGCCCGGCGTTCGGCCAGCTCCTTGAACTGCCCCTGCTCTTCCATTCGCTTCTGTTCAGCCTCGTCGGCTTTGGCCTTCAGCGCAGCTGCCTGCTCGGCTAGCGGCTTCAGGCGCGCAGCTTCAGCCTGCGCTGCTTCAAGCTTGGCTTGCAAAGCAGCAAGGTCTGCTGAAGGAGGAGTTGAAGTGGGGGGTGGCGCAGCTGCCGCAGGCGGAGTGGCGGCAGGAGGGGTAGCAGGCGGCGTGCCCGCAAGCGGCGTGCCCGCAGGCGGGGTGGCATTCGGGTCAGAATCGGCCATTTCAATGATCCTCAAGTATGTAGCCCAGCGTCTGGCCTTGGCCAACGAAGTCGCCGGGCGCGGCTTCAAACTTCACTTTTCCGGCGCAGGGTGCCAGAACCTCGTACAGAATCTTCATTACTTCGACGCGCATCAGTTGCTGATCTTTCTCTACAATCGTGCCGTCGTCAACAATCCACTCTGTCACATCACCGTCTACAGGGCTCTCAAAGGGCGTCATACCTCAGACCCGCGCAACCCATGCTGCTTCTCAAAGGCTGACGGGTAGCCCACCCCATAACCATGCAGGGAAGCCCACGCTTCGCGCGTCAGGGGTACAGGAACCAGATGCTCATTTACCGCCACGGCGGCCTTGGCGATGATACCTCGGCGCATGATGGCCATGTCCCGAAGGTCTTTGTTCCTCTGTAGAAAGTCTTGTACCGCCATTGCGGCTATGTTGAAGTCCTGCTGAGAGAAATTCCGCCAGTATTTCTCGACATCCGCTTCGCTTCGAAGTGCGTCTAGGTTCATTCACGTGACCTCCAACAGTTCTGTCAGACAATCTCCATATCTGGTTCCCGCCAGTTTATGGTTGCCTGACAGCTTGAGTTGCTGTGCAACTCCAACACCAAGTCTTTCATGCCCCCGCCATGCACAAAGCTGCCGGTGAAGGCCGAGGGTTCGTACCAAGCGATCTTTCCAGTGCTTTCGCGCAAGTACACGCGCGGCCACGCACCGGGAATCATCAACTCTACCGAATACAGCTCGCATGGGCGTCTTGAAAGGCGATGAACACCGGGGTCGGTAACGAAAGCCGCTCGCATGAGCGAACCAGGAGCAGGTGGAATGAAGTGCTCTTTGACACCGGGGATCGGCTTCCAGTCAGGAACAGCTAACTTTTTTTTTCAGCCGTCGGCTTGCGAGCACCGTGCTTGTGCCAGACGATCGTGCCCACCGTCACCGCGCCTCCATCCGGAACTCGTGGGTTGGTATTCGTCAGCTCAAGCGTCAGCCCGCGATGAAAACCGCCGTTCAATGCCCACGGCTGCATCACCGCAGGATGCGCGATGTACAGGGGCTTTCCGTTGAAGTCGGCTTTTCCGTTACGAGCGAACTCGCGCATGCCTTCCTCAAGGCCCTCGAAGATGCCGTTCTTGTCCGGAATGCCGTCCCGAATGACGACGCCGCCGCTGCCCGCCGCCGTGCAAAGCCAGCTTTGGAACATTCCCGGCCCTTCTTCGAGTACCCACATGCCCTTGGTGAAAAAGGTGAGGCACTTGCCGCCCATGACTGGCTGTTCGACATCGACCCACACCGGCTTCGGGCGGTCTTGGATGTCGCGCTTCCAGGGATAAGCCAGCTCTTCGAGAAACTTTGGCAGAGCGCTCATTTACTTCATGTAGCAGAACAGTGCGTGGGCCGCGCCCGTATCGTTGAACTGGGCGATGATGTAGCCCCCAAAGCCGATGCCGTCGGGGGTGAAGCTGACCATGTACGAGCCCTGACCAGCAGATGAAGTGAAGGTACCGAGCAAGCTCACCTCGGCAGGGAGTACCCCGCCCTGCGGTGCACTAGCCGAAGCGTACAGCGACACATCGAGTGCGACGGGAGTTGAAGAGTTGTCCGGGACCACAAGCACTGCGTCCAGCTGCACGATGCTGGCCGCTGCGGGGGCATAGGCAATCCCCGCTCCGCTTACTGCAAGTTTGACAGGTGGTTGCATGTTTCTTCCACTTACACCCGTAATATAGGATATACGCTACCAACACCGATTTCCAGCAAAGGACTCAAATTACTGGCCCCGGTAGCGCGGAGGGTTGAGGGAGGTCTCTTTTCCAGGAATGCTGCCAGCCTTGGGGTAGCGGTTCGTCAGAAGGCTCTTGCCGGCGGACTCGGACTGGTTCTCCTCCGGTCGGCTGGCCTGGGGCTCCGTACCCACATCGCCCTCGCGAGCCCGCTGCTGCACTGCCACAGGCGGATTTGCCGGAGGCATATCGAGGAACAGGTCGAGCAGCTTGCGGGCCTTCTCGACGGTAAGGATACCTTCCTGCATAGGTGCGGGCGAGGACGGTTTGTCTCCCGCGCCTTCCTTGCCTTCCCCGCCATCGCCGCCTTTGGGGGCAGTGGGAGTTGGTTGATCGCCGGGCGACGGGGCACCTTTGACCAGAATGCTGAGGGCTTGCGCGTACTGGTAGAACTCCTGCGCACCGGGCAGGTACGGGGCGGGCCAATCGAGCGCCAGCTGATCAAGCTTTGCCAGATCAACCCCCTTCATCAGCGGGTGCTCAGCAGCCGCCGCAACGGTCATGGCCTTCTTGATAAGAGGTAGAAGGCCGTAGTCACCGTAGGAAGTGCGCAGCTCCGCTATCAAGTCCCAGTTGTCCTCATCCAGCATCTCCATCGCCTTGCCGGACTGAGGCCAGTGACTGCGATCGGGGTCTTTGCGTGAGGCTCCTACAATCTCCAAGCCGTACTTGCGAACGCGCTCGATGTAGTCCAAGCCGGCTTTCATGCCGTTGCCACGCATCTCCAGCAGCTTGGCGTCGCCAGCTTCGCGGGTTTGGCCCGTTCCGGTGGAGGCTCCGCCCGCCAAGCGCAAGACGGAACCGGAGTCGAAGTCGAAGGTCATCTGACGATTTCGCGCCACGTCCTCCACTTCATAGACGGTCGGGCCGACTACGGCAAGACGCGGGGTTCCGTTGTAGCGCACACCGCGCCCGAGGTTGGACATGGTGTAGCTGATTTCGCAGGCGAACGGCAGGGCGTCTTCCCACGTCGATGCCCCGTCGGGATATTCGCCACCGGCCAGATTGATGAACCAGTGGGCCGGTAGGACATCTCCCAGAACGGGGTAATCGAGCTGCGGTTCGTGCCCCTTGGGTGCTTGTACCATCTCTTCGGGGGGCAGCCGCAGGATGACGCGATCGACTTCGGTGCCGTCCTTCAGGCGCGTTCCGAGCTTCCACGGTACGTAGGTGATTTCTCGGCCCGTCAGGTAGTCTCGGACGAACCAATACTTGTCATGCGGGCCTACCAAGTCTCCTGCAGCATCTCTCTCGAAGTTGAGCTTCGGGCCGAGTACCTGCTTGCCGAGAATGGGATAGGCGATCCGCAGGCTCTTCAGCTCTCCCAGCTCATCGAGGATGGGCCAGCACTGCACACTGCGCCACACATCGAAAACGATGCGCGGCACTCCCTCTCCGCCCGGCAAGATGCAAAAGGTGACAGCCACAGACCCCACTGAGCCCCATACCGCTGCTTGCAGAATGCGGGACTTAAGGAAGCCTTCCCGCATCAGGCCCTCGGCCGCAGCTGCTACTGTCTCGTCGGGGTGCGTGAACTTCGGAGCGTGCCGCCCGGCGAACAGCTTGCGGGCTGCTTGCCGAGCTACGTAGCGGGGCAGGTTATATGGAGTTGAAGGGCGGCGGTCGCGCAGAAACAGGCGTTTGCCGCCCGCCAACAGATCATCGTAGAAGGAGCCCGGCAGCGCGTTGTAGAGGTTGCCATCCAGCGCAGCGTCCAGAAACATGAGCCGCCGCGTGCGCTGGTCTGCCCACTCTGGAAACGGAAATTTGTCCCACAGTGTCTTGAGCACGGCTTACGCCATAGACGAGAGGCGCTGAAGGATTTCGATCATCGCCACTTCGAGCTGCACTACCGGCGGCTGGGCCATGGATGGCGGGAGGTGGGCGATGGTTTGGGCGACGGCTTCGGTTGCCATCGCCTGCAGGCCGGCGGCGGACATCGGCTGGCGGAAGACCTTCGACCCCACGCGAGTCCAGTACGTGGTGAGGGCCGTCATCAGCGCGGGCATCACGCCCCCCGTGCGGAACTTGTCGCGCTGCACCTGAACCTTGGCTCCCAGCTCGATCAGCTCCTGCGCAGCTTCGAGCGCAGCCACCAGATCGCGGCGGCGAACGATCACTTCATCCTCTTTCTGCTGATCCACTTCAAGCAGCAGCTTCTTGAGTGCCGCCATCGGCCCCTCGGCCGGATTGTAGGAGTAGCCCTGAGCGGTGGGGGCTGTCGATGCTCTTGCATTATATGCCATAGAGGGAGTCGCCTATTAAGCTGGGAGAACTCATGAAAACCTCGCTCGGCGCGCAGTAGCGAGCCGCGACGTGGCAAGCTTCAGCCAATGCAACGGCGGCGTCAATCTTAACCGCGCCCGATTGCTTTACAATATGCCAGCCGCGCTGGCTTTCCTTGCTGGCTGCCGCCAGGACGTGCTGGCGAAGGTCGTCGGCCGGGTAGACTCGGAGCCTGTTCTGCTCAATGAGGTCGCGCAGCAGGGAGCTGAAAGCCATGGAATTGGCCTGCGTGGGAGGAAGCTCGACCATCTTCACGCCAAAGCGGGTGAGCCCCTGCGCCACGGCCACCATCTGTGTCGGGTCGTAGGCCACCGCTGAAACGTCGAAGGAGCGGTGCAGCAGGAGGATGGCCTCTTCGATTCTGGAGAAGTTGATGGTGCGGCCTTGGGGCACGAAGATGCGGTGCCAGACCAGCTTCAACCGCAACGTCGAGAGCGTCATGGGGTTCTCTTTGACCGTGTAGTCCTCAGCCCATGGCAGCGCGGCGGCGATCTCCAGGATGGGATTTGCCAGCACATCACGTTCCCTGAAGGTGCGTAGGAGGGAGGCGGTTTCGGCCTCGGGCGCGCTGTCGAGCGCCACCGCCACGATTGCCGTGGAGTCGCGGCGCAGCGAAGCGTCCAGTCCTACCCATACCCGCATGCCTTTGTTGGCCTGCGCCGGCCGCAGTTGCCGATCGACGCAGCGGTCGTAGGAGGTAGCTTCGATGAAGCTCGACTCCGAGTTGACCCATCGGTTCTCCATGATGCGCGCGAACTGGTTCGGGCTGTACTCCCGGCGCATCGTCTCGACCCACTCCGGCGTTTGCCACGGAGCACGCATCTCGTGCGTCCAGTACACCAGCGTGCG
>JAJZMO010000064.1 GCA_021798235.1 Acidobacteriota bacterium
CCTAGATCGACTGCACCGGAATGCGCATGAGGTCTTCGACCAAGCCAATTTCCTTCTGCACGAAGGGTTCCGCATACCGCACGCCGCCCAGCAATCCATACGAGCGCGCCAACGCGAAGGTGCGTTCGCGGATTTCTTCTTCGGGAACAAACAATCCCTGGCCCTGCTGCTGATTGCCGTATTGCGAACGGTAGGCCAGCAACGCCTGCAAGCGCTGCTCCATCCACTCCGTAATCTCCACAACAAAGCTGGGCCGCACATCAGCGTACAGGCTGGCATAGAGAATCTTGAAAGGCCGGTGCGGCTGCGTGCCTGTTTCGAACTTGGCCAGCCCGGCTAGAAAACAAGCCTCGTACCCCAGCGTGGCAGTTTTGTAATGGTCAGGATGACGCCCCTGCCAATACGGCAAAATCACCACACGCGGACGCAGTTGCCGCACCAAACGGGCAATCTTCTGCCGATTCTCCGCAGAATTTTCAATGCCGCCATCGGGAAGATCGAGCGCCAGTCGCCAACGCACTTGCAGAATCTTCGCTGCGGCCTCGGCCTCGGCTGCACGCTCTGCCGCGGAACCGCGCGTGCCAGCTTCGCCCTGCGTCAAATCCAAAATCGCCGTATGCAGCCCCATCGCCGCCGAGCGCAAGAGTGTGCCACCGCACGTCTGCTCCACATCATCCCGATGCGCGGCTATGGCGAGAATGTCGATGGTATCCATGGGCTGCGCTTATGCAGGAGCGGAAAACTTGGTGGCCAGCATGGCTCCGGCCACAACAGCCAGCAGACCCAGCACGTTGCTGGCAACGATGTAGACCAGGCTCATTTCCCAGCGGCCTTCACGGATCAGCGCGTAGCTTTCCCATGCAAAGCTGGAGAAGGTTGTGTAGCCGCCGCAGAAGCCAACGGCCACCACCAACCGCCAGTTGTCGTTGACGTAATCATGCTGGCGCGCCCACATAAAGAATGCGCCCAGAATCAAACTGCCTGAGATGTTGATCAGCAGCGTGCCAAAGGGGAAGTCCACAGGGATGGCACGGCCCACAAACCGCCCCACGCCATAGCGCAGATTGGCCCCGAGAACAGCGCCGAGCGCGACCCAAAGAGAATCTTTGAACACGTTCACCACGCCTCCGTCCTTCGCCTCGCCTGTCTAATCCTGCGCGTTCGTCAGCGCATCCATGTACGCCACGTCGTAGGCCGTTCCCGTCACGGTCACATCACCGTTATACAGCTCTGAACCTTGGGAGTACGTAGTGGAGAGCGTTGTAATGCCGCTATTGGCCGTCGCATAGATGTGCAGTTGACCACCGTAAGCGGTGTAGACCTTGTGCCATTCGATAATTGCGCAAAGTCCTGTCAGATCCCCATACCACGGTTCAACCAAAACGGAGTTGTTCGTCAAGTTGAACATGGTCAGACATCCGTTGACTTGATTGGTAGCCGTGCGATAGCCCTCTTGGCAGGTCTGCGAGCCGATCCAAAGCGTGTTGTCATCGCCGAAGAGCATTTTGGTATGGGTGCCATCGGAGATGGAATACTGCCCGGTCACTTGCATCGTGCTCAAATTGAGAATGCTCAAAAAGCCTTCCATGAGGCCCGATTGGGCACCCTGCGTCAGCACCTGTTGCCCAGAAACATAGAGATTTCCATTGCCGTAGAGGGCCATGGTTGCGCCCCCAGGAATTGCAACTCGCGCCGATTCTGTGGGAGGAGGTGTAGCCGCTGGCGGCGTGGGATATGTGCTGCCTGGGAAGTTGTACATATCCAATACGCCCGCATTCAGAAAACTGACGCTGGCTGTGGCTTGGTTGGTAACAGAATCTGCGTTTGGGTTGCCGCACTCTGGGCCACAATTGAGCACCCATGCGGTGGTTCCATCCGAGGAAAAAATCACATTATTGGGTCTGTCAAACTGAATGGGATTGCCGTTCTGATCCAAAACCGGCACCACACAATACGTGGGGGTAGTGACGGGCAGACAATCCACGGGGCTGACTGCTTTTGGCCAGTTGGCCTCGTTGGGAAATGTCGGCACGGGAGCAATCGTCCCATTCGGTTGCTGCAAGTGAATCACGCGATAGGCATAATCGCTATTTTGCACGAAGGCAAGAACCACGCTACTGCTGGGATTGCTGTAGACCTTGTATACGTTGGGAAGGTTGAGATTGACAGTTACAAGATTGAGCTGATCTATCACAGTCAAAAACTGCGATGGCTGATTGGCAGCAAAACCATACTTGCCATCTTCAGAAACAAAGACCGCACCATTCGATAAATTTGTTGAAAAGCCTGCAATGGTACCTGTCTTGCTTTCGGTGGAATAGTCCACAGTGGACATGCTTCCATCTCCGTAAGCGTAGACGTACCCTGCTTGTTCTTCAGGGTAATTCAAGATCACATTGGGATATTTGGCTCCATATCCACCAATAAAAAAATCAGGAATCTTGCCATCTTCACTGTTACGAATATCGTAACGAGCATCCACGATCTGCAATACTCCCGTGTTGGTTACGCTGGGATTCTGAATCGCAACCAGCACACGCTGCAAAATCGTACTCGGTGGAAACGGACGGCCCGCAAAAAAAGACCTCTGGCCCAGACATCCAACCATGGAGAGACCGGCGATGAGCGCCGCACCTGCCACGGCCACTCGAACCAACACACTGCGATTCATCAAATCCCTATGCTCCTCAGACTCCGGGCATTGCGTGCTTTCTGCGTGGAAAATTTGAGTATACCAAACGGAAACCCGCGCTGGCGTCCGGCGGCAACTCCCGATAGGATAAGCGCACGGACTTCGATCAATGCCCACTCGACTGCAAGAACTCTTCGCCCACCGCACCGTGCTCTGCGACGGTGCCATGGGCACCTCCCTCTACGCGCAGGGCGTCTTTATCAACCGCTGTTATGACGAGCTGAATCTCTCGCAGCCGCAGATGATTCGCACCGTGCATGAGGAGTATCTACAAGCCGGAGCCGAGGTCATTGAGACCAACACCTTCGGTGCAAACGCCTTCCGGCTGGAGCGCCACGGTCTTGCCGATCAAACCCGCGCCATCAACGTAGCCGGAGCCAAACTGGCCCGCACCGCAGCTGATGCCACACAGGAAAAACAGGCGACGCGCATCTTTGTCGCCGGCTCGGTGGGTCCGCTCGGCGTCATTTTGGAACCGCTCGGCAAAGTTCCGCTTCCCGCAGCGCGCGCAGTATTCGAAGAGCAAATCAGCGCCTTGGCCGAAGGCGGCGTCGATTTGCTGATGATCGAAACCATGACCTCCCTGCAGGAGACGCAACAGGCCATGCTGGCCGCGCGCAGCGTTGCTCCCCATCTGCCTCTGTTTGTCATGGTCACGGTTGATGACGCCACGCATTGCTTGGACGGCTCCACCGCAGAAACCGCCGCTACCCGCATCACCGAATGGGGTGCAGATGCCGTTGGCTGCAATTGCAGCTCCGGCCCGGCCACGATTCTGACCGCAATCGAAAAAATGCGCTCGGCCACTTCCCTGCCTTTGGTGGCCATGCCCAATGCCGGCATCCCCCGCATGATTGAAGGCCGCAACATCTATCTCAGCTCGCCGGAGTATATGGCCAGCTACGCACGAAAGTTCGTCCAAGCCGGGGTGCAATTCATTGGCGGATGCTGTGGTACCACGCCCAGCCACATTCGCTCCATGCGCGCCGCAGTGCGCGCGTTGGATGCTCGCAGCTCCGGCACGGCTCGCGCAGCCATCTCCGTGGAGGCATCCAGCGTGCAGCCCGGCCCCTTGGCGCAGCGTTCCAAGCTGGGTGCGCGCCTGGCTGCAAATCAGTTTGTCTCTCTGGTGGAAATCGTCCCGCCGCGCGGCGTGGATTGCAGCAAAGAGTTGGCCGCAGCGCGCATGCTAGCGCAGAGTGGCATTGACGCCATCAACGTGCCCGACTCGCCGCGCGCCTCCGCCCGGCAAAGTGCGCTCAGCCTCTGCGTGCAAATTCAGCAGCAGACCGGCATGGAAACCGTGCTGCATTACACCTGCCGCGATCGCAATGTGCTCAGCATCCAATCCGACCTGCTCGGGGCTTCAGCGCTTGGCCTGCGCAACATTCTCTGCCTCACCGGCGATCCGCCGAAGATGGGCAATTATCCTGACGCCACTGCCGTCTTCGACGTGGACGCCATCGGCCTGACGGGCATTGTGCGCGGACTGAATCACGGGCTGGACATTGGCGGCAATCCCATCGGCGCCTCGGCGGGCTTCACAATCTCGGTCGCCGCCAACCCCGGCGTGCCCGATGTGGACAATGAAGTGCGCCGCTTCGCCAGCAAGGTTGAGGCTGGCGCGGAGTTTGCCATTACCCAGCCCGTCTTCGATCTGCGCTTGCTGGAGGAGTTTCTCCGTCGCATTGAGTCCTTTCGCATCCCCGTCATTGCTGGTATCTGGCCGCTCACCAGCCTGCGCAATGCCGAGTTTATGCGCAACGATCTGCGCGTCAGCGTGCCCGACGAAATCTTTCTGCGGATGCAACGCGCCGAAGGCCCAGAACAGGCCCGCGCGGAAGGCGTGCGCATCGCGCAGGAGATGCTGGCTGCCGCGCAGCCCATGGTGCAGGGCGTGCAAGTCAGCGCACCCGCCGGACGCTTCACCGCCGCCGTCGAGATTTTGCAGTCCGTATTGCAGCCTGCCAGCAAATAAGGAGACCAAACATGGCCAGCTTTGAAGAATCACTCAAGCAGTTGGAAGCCATCATCGCCAAGCTGGAAAAAGGCGATCTGCCGCTGGAAGAATCTGTGCGGCTTTTTGAAGAGGGAGTGCGCTTATCGAACGCCTGCAAGGTGGAGATTGAAACCGCCGAGGGCAAGGTGCAAATCCTGCTCAAACAAAAAGACGGCTCCCTGCAAGCCGCACCCTTCGCTGAAAAAAGCTGATTCTGCATGAAAAAAACCAAACAACACAGCCCCGATTCCATTAGAAGCGGGGCTGTTCTGCAGTTCAAACTGAATCCAGCACTAATTAATTATTGCAAAGATATAGGCAGGTATTCAGGTTACCTTGACACTCACCGAAACATGTTGGTCCACCTGCACTCCCGCACCCATCCTCACACGCCCCATAGGTCTCATAGCACTGATCTGTACACTGATAATTCTGTGCTTGGGCCTTGCGGCTGGTCAAAACAAACATGGCACCCAACATCAGCGCCATCATCGAGAAATTGCGAACAATCTTCATATTCATTGGATGAATCCTTCAATTGAATTAAATTCCGCTCTTGGATTTGGATGGAAAGTACGGCAAGTTATTCGTACTGGCGGATAGTCTTGACGACCTCAGCCTGCCGGGAGGCGTCTAATGCGCCCACCCATGCCTCTTGCACCTTGCCGCTAGCGTCCACCAAAAGCAACGTCGGCGTACCGGTGATCTTGTATTGAGAGAGCGGACTGGAGACGACACCATTAGGGTGAATCTCCTTCTGATTCAGAAACGCAGCAGCGTCCGATGCGCTTTGAGGAAAAACGGTGTAGAAGGCCAGTTTGCCGGGAGTTTCCAGTGTGCTCAACTGCTGATAAAAGCCAACATTCTGCTCGCAGAAATGGCACACAGTAGAGATGCCCAAGACCAGATTCACCTTGGCCGGAGCAGTGGTAATTTTCGACAGCGAAAAATGGGTCCCTTTCAGGGATGCGTGAGAAGGAGTGGAGGGACGAAATTCACGATGCAACAACGTGATAACAACAACAACAGCAACCACGATCACGGCGATATTACTCGCGCGCTCGAGGCTTTTTTCCTGCATCAAAGCCATGATACGAACACCTCAATTTAGGGAAGCTCTGCACAGGTAGCCGATCCGGAGAGTTTGGTCGCAGCGGAGCTTTTCTGGCAGGTTTTTGTGCGGATTTTTGCGTGATTGTGTGCTGATGTTTGTGCCGGAAGGCCTTTTCCCGGC
>JAJZMO010000362.1 GCA_021798235.1 Acidobacteriota bacterium
CGCGCGCCGCTCAATGTTCCCGCTCTTTTGGCGCAGGCGGCATCGCTGCACCACATTGATGTCGATCTGCTGGCCAGTGTCGTGCGTGCGGAGAGCAACGGCAATGCTCGCGCTGTCTCCCGCGCCGGTGCGCAGGGGTTGATGCAGTTGATGCCACAGACGGCGGCCACGCTCGGCGTGCAGGACAGCTTTGCGCCTGCGCAGAATGTTGCCGCAGGCACGGCGTATCTGGATCTGCTGCTCAACCGCTATCACGATAATGTGGCGCTGGCGCTGGCCGCCTACAACGCGGGGCCAGAGGCCGTCGACAAATATCACGGCATTCCCCCGTACCCGGAGACGCGTTTATATGTTGCGCGCGTCATCCATGACTTCAACCGCCGCAAGCGGCAACTGGCGCATGTGCAACCGCAGGCGCAGACATCCGCGCAGGCACAGATGCCCGCTTCGGGCGCGCACGCCTCCCACTGAAAGAGTTCTTCTGTCCATGAAAGCAAAACGATGGCTTCTGATGCTGGCGGTACTGGGAATTATCCTGCTGCTGGCCTATCTGCAATTCCGCATGTTTCGCAGCTTTCAATGGACGGTGCTGGCTCGCGTCTTTGACTCGATCTCGTGGCTGCGCGTGCTGGTCGCCGTTGCGCTCATCTACGGCGCATACATGACGCGCGCGTTTCGCTGGAGCGTCTTTCTGCGTCCCGTCTGCCCGGCCAAGCCTTCGGCGTTGATGCCCTCGCAGTTCATCGGCTTCACCGCCGTGGCCGTGCTGGGCCGGTTGGGAGAGTTCGTTCGCCCGTATCTGGTCGCGCGGCGACAAAAGGTTCCCTTCACCTCGCAGATTGCCGTCTACGCCGTGGAGCGCGTCTTTGATCTTTTTGCAGCGGCGACGATCATCGCCTGCACGCTGACCTTCAGCCATTCGGTGCGGCTGCTGCCGTATAGCCAAGACTTTCGCCGCGCGGGCTATCTGGCCATGCTGGCTGCGCTGTTGCTGGGGGCGCTGGCTGTGGCGGCGCGCCTGGCCGGTGCGCGCGTAGCTGCAATCTTTGCGCGCATCTTTGGTTGGATTTCTCCAGCAGCGGGCCACCACGCGCAGGAAAAAATTCTTGCCTTCAGCCACGGTCTGGACACGATTCAGAGCTTCTCCAGCTTGCTGGCCGCGCTCTTCTGGTCCTTCGCCACGTGGGGAATGATTGCGCTGGCCTACGTGCAAGTGGTGCACTCCTTCCGTCTGCCAGAGCTGGCTGCGATTCCCGCCGCGCAGACCATTATTTTGATGATGTACAGCATGTTCGGCTCCGTGCTGCAATTGCCTGTGGTGGGCGGCGGTTCGCAGTTGGCCACGATTCACGCCATGATCAGTGTGCTGGGCATTCGCCCTGAGGCGGCCACGGCCTGCGGATTGCTGCTGTATCTGGCGACATTTTTAAGCGTGATTCCTGCCGGACTATTCTTCGCCCGCTTGGAACATGTCTCGCTGCGCAGCGTGGCGCAATCCTCTGAGAACGAAGAACACGTGCTCGAAGAGGCCAACGCGTTGTAATGGGTTGTACGCATAAGGAGTGTGAACGTGGCCATCGATGATCTGCGGCAATGGGTGGAGCAACTGGAGCGGGCCGGGGAGCTGAAGCGCATCACCGCCGAGGTCAGCCCGATTCTGGAGATGGCCGAGATCGCCGACCGCGTCGCCAAGCTGGACTGGCCCGGCGCGCAGAAACAATATGCGCCCGGCGGTCCGGCGCTGCTCTTTGAGCGCGTCAAGGGCTACCCCGGCGCGCGCGTGTTGATGAATCAATTTGGCAGCGAGCGGCGCATGCAGATGGCGCTCGACACCGATTCACTTGACGCCATCGCCGCGCGCATTCACGAGATGATGAACGTGCGCTCGCCAGAAGGCTTCCTCGACAAGGTGCGCATGTTGCCCATGCTGGCCGAGATGGGCAAATACTTTCCGCGCGTGGTCAACGCCAAGGATGCGCCCTGCAAGGAAGTGATTCTGCGCGAAAATTTCAGCGTGCTCGACTTTCCTATTCTGCAATGCTGGCCCGGCGATGGCGGACGCTTCCTCACGTTGCCGTGTGTCATTACGCGCGACCCGCGACACGCAGCCAGCGACGGCAAGCCCGGCGGCAAACGCAACGTGGGCATGTACCGAATGCAGGTCTACGATGGCCAGACCACCGGCATGCACTGGCAGCGGCAAAAGGTGGCCGCGGAACATTACCGTGAGCGCCTGCGTCAGGCCGCTGCCGCGGCTTCCGCGCCAGACGACGCCGCAGCCGCGCGCGTGGCCGTGATGGCCGCAACCGCTGGCGGCTCCGCGCTGCCTGCATCGCTTGGTGGAGCTAGCTCCATGCAGGCCTGGGCCACGCCCAAGGCCGATCGTTTGGAGGTCGCCGTGGCCATTGGCACCGATCCGGCCACCACCTTTGCTGCCATCGTGCCCGCGCCGCCCGAGGTGGAAGAATTTTTGATCGCAGGATTTTTGCGCCAGAAGCCCGTCGATTTAGTTCGGTGCGAGACGGTTGATCTGGAAGTGCCCGCGACGGCGGAGATCATCCTCGAAGGCTACGTGCGCACCGACGAGCTGCGCAGTGAGGGGCCATTTGGCGACCACACCGGCTTTTACACGCTGCCGGATGATTACCCGGTCTTTCACATCACCTGCATCACGCACAGAAAAAATCCCATCTACGCGGCCACCGTGGTCGGCAAGCCACCGATGGAGGACGCCTGGATGGGCAAGGCCGTGGAGCGCATCTTTTTACCGCTGATGCGCCTGACGCTGCCTGAGATCGTAGATATTCATCTGCCCGCCGAGGCCGTCTTTCACAACCTGATGATCGTCTCCATTCGCAAGAGCTACGCGGGGCAGGCGCGCAAAGTGATGCACGGCATCTGGTCGATGGGCCAGGCGATGTTCACCAAGTGCGTCATCGTGGTGGATGAGGATTGCGACGTGCAGGATTTGCGCGAGGTGACCTTGCGCGTGGCCAACAACATTGACCCGGAGCGGGATATTCAATTCACGCTGGGGCCGGTGGATTCGCTCGACCACGCCTCACGCCTGCCCAACTACGGCAGCAAGATGGGCATCGACGCCACGCGCAAGTGGGCCGCGGAAGGCTTCACGCGCCCATGGCCAGAGGGCCTGCGCATGGACGCAACCACGCGCGCCCAGGTCGATGCGCTGTGGAGCACGCTGGGTTTGTAGCCTTGGCATAAGGGGTCGCGTTCGATCTGGCAGGACCGTGCATCCATCGCGCCAGATTAGAATTAAAGCAGTATGACCGCGTTGATCAACAGCCCCTCCAGTTCGTCGAAGTCGTCTGTCCCTGAGCCGCCTGCCCAGCAAGAGTTGCGCTATAACCCTGCGGAGATTGAACCGCGTTGGCAAGCGGCCTGGGCCGCGCAGCCGGACCTTTACGCCGCCGAGCCGCCTGCCTGCGGCAAGCCCAAGTATTACGTGCTGGAGATGTTGCCGTATCCCTCGGGCAAGCTGCACATGGGCCACGTGCGCAATTACTCCATTGGCGATGCGCTGGCGCGACACATGTGGATGCGCGGCTACAACGTGCTGCATCCGATGGGTTGGGATGCCTTTGGCCTGCCTGCGGAGAACGCTGCGCTGAAGAACAACACGCCGCCGCGTGAGTGGACGCTGGCCAACATTGCCGCCATGCGCGTGCAGATGCAGCGCGTCGGCTTCAGCTATGACTGGCAGCGCGAGGTGACCACCTGCCTGCCGGAGTACTACCGCTGGAATCAGTGGTTCTTTTTGCAGATGTACAAGCGCGGCTTGGTTTACCGCAAACAGAGCAAGGTGAACTGGTGCTCGGAGTGCGCAACAGTCCTGGCCAATGAGCAGGTGGTGGATGGCTGTTGCTGGCGGCATGAGGAGACTCCCGTCGAGCAGCGCAATTTGGAGCAATGGTTTGCACGCACCACTGCCTACGCCGATGCCTTGCAGCACGACTTGGAGCAACTCGACGGCTGGCCAGAAAAAGTGCGCACGATGCAGCGCAACTGGATTGGCCGCAGTGAAGGTGCGCTGGTGGACTTTGCAATGCTGCCCCGCGAAAAGCAAACCGATGCCGATGCTCCGGTGGAGCTGCGCCTCACCGCGCGCGCGTCCGAATCATCGCCGGGAACAGTCACCGTTTTCACTACACGCATTGACACGATCTACGGAGCGACCTCATTGCAACTGGCCCCGGAGCATCCAATGACGGCGCAATTGGCCGCAGAGGATCCGGCGCTGGCGCGTGCTGTGCAGGCGATGGTGGAGCAGCAAAAATCCGCACGCGAAAAAGATGCCTTTGGCACGCTGGAAAAGCAGGGCGTCTTTACGGGTTCCTATGCGAAGAATCCATTTAACGGTGCGAGCGTGCCGGTATGGGTGGCCAATTATGTGCTGATGGACTACGGCACGGGCGCGATCATGTCTGTGCCTGCGCACGACGAGCGCGATTATGAGTTTGCACAGAAGTACAAGCTGGATGTGC
The DNA here is from genome assembly GCA_021798235.1 of Acidobacteriota bacterium. The sequence goes on from JAJZMO010000362.1 coordinate 4,506, forward strand.
AGGTGGTGGTGTTGCCGCGCCGCACAGATGCCAGCGCGGATGCCAGCGCTCAGGCCGGCGATGCGGAGCCGCTGTTGCCCTACACGGCTGAGGATAGCTTGCTGATCAACTCAGGTGAGTTTAGCGGCATGGGTTGTGAGGAGGCGCAGCGTGCGATGGCTGCACACGCGCAGAAGAATGGCTTTGGGCAGGCGAAGGTCACCTTCCGCTTGAAGGATTGGGGCGTCAGCCGCCAGCGCTATTGGGGCACACCGATTCCGATGCTGTACTGCGAAAAAGATGGCATCGTGCCCGTACCAGAGGAGCAGTTGCCGGTGCTGTTGCCAGAGAAGATTGCCATCACGCAACAGGGCGGATCGCCGTTGTCGCGAGTGCCGGAGTTTGTCAACGCCGTCTGCCCCAAGTGCGGCGGCGCGGCGCGGCGTGAGACGGACACGATGGATACCTTCGTCGACTCCTCCTGGTACTTCTATCGCTACACCGATGCGCAAAACTCCAAAGCGCCATTTGATCCCGCCGCTGCGGCCTATTGGTTTGGTGAGCAGGGAATCGACCAATACATTGGCGGCGTGGAGCACGCGATTCTGCATCTGATCTATTCGCGTTTTTGGACGAAGATGATGCGCGATCTGGGGCTGGTGCAAAATGCCGAGCCAGCACACCGGCTCTTTACGCAGGGCATGGTCATCAAGAACGGCGCGAAGATGTCCAAGTCCAAGGGCAACGTGGTCTCGCCCGACGATATGATCGCGCGCTACGGCGCAGACGCAACGCGCATGTATGCGCTCTTTGCCGCGCCTCCAGATCGCGATCTGGATTGGCAGGAAGATGGCGTGGCCGGCATCAGCCGTTTTTTGGCGAAGGTCTACCGCTTTGCCGCGCAGCACAATGCGCGTGCCGTGGCGGGACGTGGACAGGACGTAACCGCTGCCACTCCGGTCGAGCGCAAGCTACTGCGCAAACTGCACCAGACCATCGCGCGCGTCACGTTGGACTTTGCCGGGCGCTGGCACTTCAACACCTGCATCGCCGCGATCATGGAGTTGGTAAATGATCTGACCGCCGCCGAGGCTGAGATCACCGCTGGCTCGGTGAGCGATGCCGTGCTCTACGCCGCGCTGCGCAATCTTGTACTCTTGCTCAATCCATTCGCGCCCTATCTGGCGGCAGAGTTGTGGTCGCAGTTGGGCGAGACGGATTCGCTGTTGCGCGCGCCTTGGCCGCAGGCCGATGCCGCACTGGCCGCAGAAGATGAGATCGAAGTGCCGGTGCAGGTGAACGGCAAGTTGCGCGCCGTGGTTACCGTGCCCGTGGGCAGTGGCGAGGACGTGCTGCGCTCGGCCGCATTGGAGCAGGAAAAGATTCAAGCGGCACTGGCTGGCAAGCAGCTCGT
>JAJZMO010000191.1 GCA_021798235.1 Acidobacteriota bacterium
CCTGTTGGCCGCCCGGAACCAGTTGTCGAACAAAGTCTGCGCGAAACTCCTGCTCCAATCGTGGCGTGACCAGCACAATGGGCGTGACCCAGTGCGGCTGGGCAGCCTGCGTACTCGAAACACGATGTAGCCAGTTCGCCATCAATGAGTTCTCTGCTTTTTGCGCCCCAGCCCTGGAAGAAAGGAACAAGAGAGAACAGCATAGAAATACGTAGGGGGAAATTTTCTGCTTGGACAGGTGGAAATTGCCATCGATCATACTGCCACAATAGAGAAAAGATCAACAGCACATCAAATCATATATCTATGATTTTCTACGAATTCATTCGATTCACACGCTCAAAATTCCTCCCGGTGCAATCGCCTGCAAACATCCAGATACAATTCGGGCAATTCGATGAGTTCGTTATAATGAGTATTCCCAGCGATCCCACTGCTTGGAAGAGGAGCCGCAGCACGCATGCCGATTCAGACAACGAAAAATATCTGGCACAACGGAAAGCTCATCCCTTGGGAGCAGGCCAACATCCACGTGATGTCGCACGTGGTGCATTATGGCTCGTCCGTATTTGAAGGCATTCGCTGCTATCAGCAGCCCAACGGCGCGGGCATCTTCCGGCTGTCGGAGCACATGCAGCGCCTGCTGGACTCGGCCAAGATTTACCGCATGGAACTGCCCTACACGCTGGAGCAGTTGAACGCTGCCGCCGTCGCATTAGTTGAGGCCAACGGCGTTGCCCCCTGCTATCTGCGTCCCATTGCCATTCGCGGCTACGGCGAGATTGGCGTCAGCCCGATGGGATGCCCGGTCGATGTCTACATCGCCAATTTTCCTTGGGGCAAGTACGTGGCCGGCGATGCTGCTGATGTTTGCATCTCCTCGTGGAACCGGCTGGCACCGAACACGATGCCGTCGATGGCCAAAGCTGGATCGAATTATATGAATTCGCAGTTGATCCGCATGGAAGCCGCTGCAAATGGCTACTCCGAAGGCATTGCGCTCGACGTGAATGGCTTTTTGTCCGAAGGCTCCGGCGAAAATCTCTTCTTGGTACGCGGCGGCGTGCTTTATACCACGCCGCTTGGCGACTCAATTCTGTCGGGCATCACGCGTGACTCCGTCATCCAACTGGCACGCGAGATGGGCTACACGATCGTGGAGCAATCCCTGCCACGCGAGATGATCTACATTGCCGATGAGGTTTTCTTCACCGGCACTGCGGCTGAAGTAACTCCCATCCGCTCCGTGGACCGCATTCTGGTCAAGGACGGCAAGACCGGCCCGATTACGCAGCAGTTGGCCGATGAGTTCTTCGCAATCACCTCTGGCAAGAAGGCGGATCGCTTTGGCTGGCTGACACCCGTCAAGGTGAAGGCATCCGAAACCGTGCCCGCATAAGCAACAAAGCTGACGAAATCCGGAGACCCGCTCGCTTTCCATCGGAATGGCACACAGCATGTCCCAATTGACTCCCTTTCGGCTCCGCCCATGGTTTCGCACGCGCATCTGGGGCGTGCGGAATCTTGCGCCCTGGTATGACTACGCCGTGGGCGAGGAACCCATCGGCGAGGTCTGGCTGAGCGGGGACGATTGCACGGTGGACTCCGGCCCGCACGCGGGCACGGCGCTGGCTCAGATCTTTGCGGAGCATCGCACGGAGTTGCTGGGAGCAGACGCTCACCACACCGAGCGCTTTCCATTGTTGATGAAGGTGCTCTTTCCGCAGGAAAAGTTAAGCGTGCAGGTACACCCCGATGACGCGCTGGCCAGGCTGCATGGCGAGCCGCACGGCAAGACGGAGTGCTGGTACGCACTCGACGCCGAGCCAGGCGCGACCGTTGCACTCGGCTTTTTGCCCGGGGTGACGGAGGCGCAGGTGCGAGCGGCGATTAAGCAGCAAACGTTAGAGTCCTTGCTGCACTGGCTGCCCGTCACCAAGGGAGACATGATCTTCGTCGATGCAGGCACGGTGCATGCCATTGGGCCGGGCCTGGTGCTGCTGGAGACGCAGCAGAACTCCGACATGACCTACCGCATGTATGACTATGGTCGTCCGCGGGAACTGCACTTGGAAGAGAGCTTCCGCGCCATGCGCTTGCAGACGCAAGCCGGCAAAGTGGTCCCGCGCGCGCAGGCGGGTTCCACCGTGCTCGTCGAGTCGCAGTACTTTCGCGTGGATCGCTTCGCGCTGCAACCGAACGCCGCGCCACGCGCATTCACGCAAGAAGCGCAACAACCCACGGCACAATTGCTCTTTGCCGCCAGCGGCAGCGGCACGTTGCAGGCAGAGGGTTGCGAACCCATTGCGCTGCATCGCGGAGAAATGGCCATCGTACCTGCCTGCACCACTGCCTGGCAGATGCACGCCACCGGCTCCGAAAACAAGCCCTTGGAAATCTTGCGCGCCATTCCTCGTTAGCGCATTTTCTCATTCAGCATTCACAAAAATGATGCATGCCCCATGCAAGCCGTTGTTGGGCTTGCGTGGGGAAAGCGGGACCACAATTTTCCCGACTAAGAACCCACTGGCCGAAAACGCTCAGATTCTCGCATCCAATCGTGCTTATTGCGCGCGCAGTGGCATTCGACCTGCATCCACTGCGTCCGCTACCATACAGTAGTCACTGGCGCGCACGACATGACTCCAAAAATTGATCTTCGTCCCATCATCCTTGCCGGCGGCAGCGGCACTCGTTTTTGGCCGCGCAGTCGTCGCAGCCAGCCCAAGCAAGTTTTGGCTTTGGACGGGGAGCACAGCATGTTGCAGCAAACGGTCAGCCGCTTGTTGCCCTTGGCGGCGCTTGATCGCTTCTGGGTGATTACCAATCAAGACTTGCAGACCATGATCTCCAGTCAGATCCTGGGCCTGCCTGTGGCGCAAATTCTGGCCGAGCCTGTCGCGCGCAACACGGCTCCTGCTGCTGGGCTAGCTGCATTTCTTTTGGAACGCACGGCCCCAGATGCCATCCTCGGCATCTTCCCTTCGGATCACGTGGTTGGCGATACGGAGCGACTGTGCAAGCTGCTGCGGCAAGGCTGTGCGCTGGCTGCGCAGCCGGGCACCATCGTTGTGCTCGGCATTCGTCCCAAGCATCCAGAAACCGGATACGGATACATCGAAACCGGAGACCCCTTGAACGACGGTGCAATCCGCGTGCGCCGCTTCACTGAAAAACCCAACCATGAGCGTGCTGAGGAGTTCGTCAGCGCGGGCAATTATTTCTGGAACAGCGGCATCTTTCTTTGGTCGGCCCGCACGCTGGTTGAGGCCGTGCGCGAACACTTGCCAGAGACTGCGCCCTATCTGGAAGAGATCGCCGCCAGCCACGGCACGCCGCAGTTTGCTGCCAAATTTGCCGCGCTCTACCCGAAGTGCGAGAACATCAGCATTGACTACGCGCTCTTGGAGCCACGTAGCGCCAAAGGCGAACACCACGCCAACATTTGTTGTCTGCCCGCAGATTTTGGCTGGAACGATCTTGGCTCCTGGAACGCGCTGTATGAACATCGCATCACCACAGCCCGGCATGTGCGCGAGGGCGACAACGTGATGGAGACCGCAGCCGTAAGCCTGATGGATGCGGCGGGCAACTACGTCTATGCTCCCGGCAAGCACGTCGCTTTGGTTGGCGTTGAAGATTTGGTCGTTGTGGATACGGGCGATGTATTGCTGGTGACCCGGCGTGAATGTTCCCAAGACGTCGGCAAGCTGGTACGCCAGATCCAACAGGAACGCAAGGAAGAAATCCTTTAACCCCATGATGCCCGCACTCATCGCATGATCAACGATACGAACACGCAGGAGTCTCCCATCCAATTTGGAACCGATGGCTGGCGCGCCGTCATTGCTGACGGCTTCACCTTCGCCAACGTGCGCACGGTGGCAGCAGCCATTGCCCATTACATTTTGGATTGCGAAGAGCCGCAACACGGCCTTTGCATTGGCTACGACACACGCTTTGCTTCCGCGCGTTTTGCGCGCGCTGTGGCAGAGGTGGTCGCCAGCGCAGGCATTGCCGTGTACTTGGCCGATCGCATCACACCGACGCCCGCTCTGTCGTACGCCGTGCGCGCGCGCGGTGCGGCGGGCGGCGTCATGATCACCTCCAGCCACAATCCCAGCCAATGGAATGGCGTCAAGTACAAGGCAAGCTATGGCGGCTCCGGCAGTCCCAAGATCATCGCTGCGATTGAATCCCGCTTGCGGCGTCCACTGCCTGCCTCCAGCACGCCAGCATCCATCACAATGGTGGATTTTTGTCCGCCCTACGTGGAAGCCATCACGCGCTTCGCAGACGTCGGCGCCATTGCGCAAAGCGGGCACCGCTTTTTAATCGATAGCTTGCACGGCGCGGGCGCGGGCATCTTGGCGGGCATCTTCACCCAAGCGGGCATTGCCTTCGCGCAAATCCACAGTGAGCCAGACCCGCTCTTCGGCGGTCTGCACCCGGAACCCATCCCTCCGCATACACACGCTGCACAACAAGCCGTGGTGGCAGAGCGCTGCGCTGCCGGATGGATCACCGATGGCGACGCCGACCGCATTGGTGCCGTCGATGAACATGGCCATTACGTCGATTCGCACAAAATTTTCTGCATCCTGCTACGTTGGCTGCTCCAGCGCAAGCAATGGCCGGGCGACGTCGTGCGCTCGCTCAACGTAACGCGCATGGCCGACCGCATCTGCGCTCAACACGGACGCACGCTGCATCAGGTGGGCGTCGGCTTCAAATACATCTGCGATCTCATGCTCGGCGGCAACATTCTCATCGGCGGGGAGGAGTCGGGCGGCATCGGCATCGCGCGCCATCTGCCAGAGCGCGACGGCCTGCTGAATGCGCTGCTCCTGGCCAACGTCATGGCCGACGAGCGCAAAACGCTCGGCGAACTCGTGACCGATTTGCAACGTGAATATGGCGCGCACTTTTACGATCGCATTGACCTACATCTGCCCGAGGCCACCAAACAAGCGGTGATGGCGCATCTGCGCGCAGGCATCCGCGAATTTGCGTCCATGGCCGTCGAGCGCGTCGAAACCAAGGACGGCGTGCTGCTGTTTCTCAACAACCCTGCGGCGGCCAAGCTGCCCAATGCCGCGCAGACCTGGCTGCTCTTTCGTGCTTCTGGCACGGAGCCGTTGCTGCGTCTATACTGCGAATCCTGTGCGCCGGATTCGGTACAGGCCTTGCTGCACGCTGCACGAGAGTTCGCACTTTCTTTTGGAGAAAATCATTGACGGTTCTGCAAAATGTACGCGTAGAAGTGAGCGGCCTGCTCTTCGATATGGATGGCGTATTGATGAGTTCCCTCGGCTCGGTTGAACGAAGCTGGAGTAAGTTCGCCGAGCTGCACGGCATCGATCCACAGCGCACCATCCAAGTCGCACATGGACGACGCGCCATGGAGACCATTCAAATGTTGCTGCCGCACGTGGATGCAGCCAAGGAATTGCGTGTCATTGAGCAACTCGAAGTCGAGGACACCGAAGGTCTGATCTTGCTGCCGGGCGTTCTGGACTTGCTACGCTCGCTGCCCGCCGATGCGTGGACGATCGTCACCAGCGCCACCGCCCGGCTGGCAGAGAGTCGCCTGGCCTGCGCCGGCATCACGCCGCCTGCACGCTTTATCACTTCGGAAATGGTCGCCAACGGAAAGCCGCACCCAGAGCCGTATCGACGTGGCGCGGAACTGCTCGGCTTGGCCCCGCAGGATTGCCTCGTGATTGAAGACGCTCCCGCAGGTGTGGCCGCGGGCAAGGCTGCAGGCTGCTCCGTTCTGGCCCTGCTGACCACGCACGCGCCCGAAACCCTTACCGCTGCCGACTGGTGCATCCCCACGTTGGCCGATTTGCGCTTGGA
>JAJZMO010000163.1 GCA_021798235.1 Acidobacteriota bacterium
TCTACGCGCGCTCGGCTGCACGCTGGCAACGTTGACGGCGACCGAGAATAACGAAGCCGCCATACGACTCTACACAGACATGGGGTACCGAACCCTGCATACATTTGATGCCATGCTGTGGAGACAATAATTCTGGCGTGCTCTATCGCTGTGGGGAACGAAGTTGCGCTGCTGCGGTTTGCGCATGGTGCGCATGGCAAATCGCAATCGCCAATGCGTCGGATGCGTCGAGCGGTTCTGGCGGGGTGTGGAGTTGCAGGAGCCGCATTACCATGAATCGCACCTGCTCTTTGTCGGCCAATCCATAGCCGGTAACTGCGGACTTGATCGCAAGCGGTGCGTATTCGGCGATGGTGATTTTCTGCATCGCGGCGGCAAGCAGCGCTACGCCACGCGCCTGGCCCAGCAGCAGTGCCGTACGACTGTTCGCCGCGTGGAAGACCTCTTCAATAACGACCACGTCGGGTGCATGGCGCACGATCAACGTGGTGAGTTCAGAAAAAATTGTGCAGAGGCGTTCTGGCATCGCCGTCCGCTTTTGCAGATGAATCGCACCACAGTCAATGGCGCTTAGCCTGCCTGCGGCATCGCTTTCCACGATGCCGTAGCCCGTAAACTGCGTCCCGCAATCAATGCCAAGGATTCGCACGGTGGTGTGCGCAAGTACTAGCGCGAGATTCCTTCCAGGGGTGAGGAGGCGGTTGCATACAGCTTCCGCTGCATTCTTCCAGCCAAATATGCCTGTCGTCCGGCCAGCACAGCGTGCTGCATGGCTTCTGCCATCAGCACTGGATTGTTCGCATGGGCGATGCCAGAGTTCATCAACACGGCATCCGCGCCCAGTTCCATGGCAATGGATGCGTCCGAAGCCGTACCCACGCCGGCGTCCACGATCAGGGGAACTTCCGTGATGCGCTCACGCAGAATGCGCAGATTGGCCGTGTTTTGGATCCCTAAACCACTGCCGATGGGCGCTCCCAACGGCATTACCGCTGCTGCGCCTGCATCGATGAGCCTGCGCGCGACCACGATGTCGTCGGAGGTGTAGGGCAAAACCGTGAAGCCTTCCTTGACCAGCACACGCGTGGCTTCCAGCGTTGCCTGCACGTCCGGATACAGCGTCTGCTGGTCTCCGATGACCTCAATCTTTACCCAGTCGGAGAGTCCAACTTCACGCCCTAAGCGTGCCGCGCGAATGGCCTCTTCTGCGGTATAGCAACCCGCTGTATTCGGCAGCAAAAAATATCTACGCGGATCGATAAAGTCCAACAGGGACTCTTTACTGCGGTCAAGATTGACGCGGCGTACAGCCACAGTGACCATCTCCGCGCCGCTGGCTTCGATGGCACGCTGTGTCTCGGCTCCGTCTTTATATTTGCCTGTGCCAACGATCAGCCGCGACTGAAAGGCCTTGCCTGCGATGACCAATGTGTCCATGCGCCTATTGTAAGACTGCTGCTACTGTTGTTGCCAGGTTGCATCCACTTGGATGGGAATCTCATTGCGGATCGGCACGGTAAAAAAGGATGGCGGATCAATCTTGAAATCCGAAACCGTGGCGGGAATTGTTCCCACAATGTGCCGCTCCTTGCCCTGTATGGTTTGGGTGAAGGGCACCTGTTTGTATTGCACGGTCTGGCCGGAGAATTGAATCTCCAAGTCGCAATGCAGCACCGGGCCATTCAATTGGGACTCTGGCAGGCTCAGGCGCACGGTGACCATGGGGAACTGCGCGCCGCGCGTTACTTGCAGCATGTGTAGATCACGGTTGCTGTCGCCGGAGTCGAAGGTCTGCACCGGCACAGCAACCAGAAAATTGCATTGCCCGGCGTTGCAAACCCCCTTGCCGCGCGCCGCGTGGCTGGTGCCATGAATGACATGTAGCGGGTGTGTCACCGTGTAGGTGAGCGAGGATTTTTCCAGCGTCCACGATCCGTCCGCGTAGGCGAACGTTGGCGGCAGTACGAGCATTAGGATGGCGATCCAAAAGGATTTGCGCATGATAGAGACTCCTTGGTGAAATAAAGGTACAGTAGCCTCGTCAAAAGAAAATCAACACTTCGCCCAAATCTTCGTGTCATTTCAAGCGAAAGTCCTGTTTACAACCGCAGTTCAGAACTCTGCGGCAAGGCGCGTACAGACACCTTTAAAACTTCAAATGAATTGGCCAGGAAACAGCGATGATCGATCCCGTGTAGGCAAGGACGGTGACGGCTGCCACGGCACCATGAGCGGCTGCGATGCCATGCACCTTCTGGCCTTTTTCTTCCTGACTTAACGCCATGCCGCCCAATATCGGCGTCAGAATCATGCCCGGGCCGTGAATCCAGACGAGCGCCTTATGCACACGAATGGCCCCTTTCGGTTTAACGCCGGGAATCTTCGGTGCGCGAATCGCATAGTAGGCCGTTGCGGCATAAAGTGTCGCCGTCAGGGAACCCAGCGCGGCGTGCAGATCAACATTGGCATCGCTCGGTGGCGTGATCGTTGGAGTCGTCGATCCATGCGTGAAGTGCGACTTGGCTCCCCCGGAGACCAGCACGCTGGCATACATCGGGGCCAGTGTGATGAGGCCCAGACGTTGATGCACTTTGAGCATGTGCGTGCGTTTGTCCAGACGTGCTTGTTCGGCAGCATTGGCCTTGGTTTGGCTGGGTGCAAATCCCAAGTCGCCCAGGGAGAGCGCGCCATTTTGATCCGCGCCAGCATCCGGCTTTGCCGCGGGGGGAGCGGAGGCTGTTTGCACCTCCGGCGCATCCGGCAAATCTGCCGACGCCAGCAGGGAATCGCTGACTGTGACCGAGGAGGATGTGTGTGTGGGCGCGACGGAACTGGAAGCCTGTGCCGAACAGACCGGCGCGGAAGTACACCCAAAAACAGCAATCAAAAGCAAGAGAAAAGGTTTTTTCATGGCTGCATGCGTGTTCAGACACACAAGAGCAACGGTCTTGCGATGGAGACTTCCGGTGCACTCTCTGAATCTTTTTTGATGCTAGCCCGGTGGATTTTTTTTTGCAAGTGCGTTGCCACATGCTTGGGAGTGGGATATTCTGAGTACGCAGCGAGCACAACGTTCTGCGCCGGTCTTGCTTTACGGCTCCTCTTTAGGTTGCCTGTGGCTCCGGTTCGTTCATCCTTCTGCAACCAACCTCGTGTTGAATCTTTCTTGGGAACCGCATACCTCTCCGTGTGCGTGGATATTTGTATGGTCATTTTGCTCTTCGGCCTGATACTGGTGCCGCCAGCGCCTGTTTTTTCCGGCGCGCCACAACCCGCCGCATCGGCTGCGCCATCCGCGCTGCCCGCAGCTCCACGTCCACAGGAGACCGCGTACCCGAATGTTTCCACGCTGCTGCTGCCCAGCGATGTTTGGGCCGATATGCCGCAAGGACGCGGGGAATCCGCTGTGATTCCTGCGCCGGAGTCTGCATCCGGGCCGCAGTTGACATTCGCTCCGCATCCGGACGATACGCGCTGGTGGATCAGTGGCCAGGAAAATACCATCTACCAGATGCACCCCAACTTCCATTCGCCCTATCAGGGGACGAATAGCTTTACCGCGCCCTTTCAGTACAAGGCTTCGGAAGTGGCCACGCTCTATCTAGGTTGGCAGTTGTGTCGTGCGCCACGCTATGAAAGCGAAATCCTCTACGACGAGGAAAATGCGGGTGGGCGTGGTTTGAGCCAAGCGCTCGGCCTGGCTGGATTCACCAATTTGGATGTGGTGCGCAATCCCAACCTGAGCGAGCTGCCCTACACGGCTCGCGTGGAGTGGCACCAGACCATCGGCTTTACCAATGAAACCATTGGGCAGCCGCGCGGGCCGCTGGCTCTGGCCACGCAGGTGCCTGTGCGCCGCTTGGATATTCGCATTGGCAAGCTGACGTTGCCCGATATGTACGACGTCAACTCGGTGCTGAGCGACAGCCACCTGCAATTTATGGATTGGACGGTGGACAACAATGGCGCATGGGATTATGCCGCGGACACGCGCGGCTACACCTACGCCACGGTGCTGGAGTATCAGGATCGCTCCTGGGCCGTGCGCTACGCCGTGGCGCTGATGCCTACCGTGGCCAACGGCATCACGCTCGATTGGGCCTTGCGCCGCGCGCGCAGCCAGAATGCGGAGTTTGAGTTGAGCAAGAGCCTTTTGCCGGGCCGCGTGGGTGCCCTGCGTCTGCTCGCCTACGGCAACAATGCGCACATGGGACTGTACCGCGATGCGGTCAACGCCTACCTGGCTGGAATTACACCCACGCCGGAAATTACCTCCGTCGAAAAATTCGGCGCGTTGAAATATGGTTTTGGCGTGAACGTGGAGCAGGAGCTGACAGAAAATCTAACCGTGGCCGGGCGCTTTGGCTGGAATGAAGGCCAGCATGAATCCTTTGCCTACACGGAGACGGATCAGACATTTTTGTGGGGCGCTCGCTACACGGGCGCGCGCTGGCATCGCCCGGCAGACAACCTCGCCGTGGCCGTCAACACCAACGCCATCAAAAAGGATCATCAAAATTATCTGCGTCTGGGCGGGCTGGGCTTCATCCTCGGCGATGGCCGCTTGAACTACGCGCGCGAGGACATCGTTGAATCCTACTACAACCTGCATGCGTGGAAGGGCCTGTATTACGCGATAGGCAACACGTGGATCGCACATCCCGGCTACAACCAGGATCGCGGCCCGGTCGATGTGCAATCTGTGCGCATGCACGTGGAGTTTTAAGGGAAGTTCACGCCCCGCGCCTCTTGAAGGGGACGGGCTTTAGCCCGTTCGTTATTGCGCACTGGGATGTTGGGCTTTAGCCCCTGAGGCAATGGTTTTGTCTGACCGTATCAGAAATTTCTCAGTCAAGGCGCATTACTTGGACTGGCTGGGCTTGGCTTCCGGCTGCGCGCCGGGAGCCTCGGGCAGCGTGTAGATCACCTCACCCGGTCGCGTGTAATGCAACTGCCTGCGCGCGGCGTCTTCGATCGCATTTGGGTCATTCAGCAGGCGCTGATTATGCTGTGTCATCTGTTGATTTTCCTGTTGCAGCGTTTGCATTTGTTGCTGCAATTGTTGGGACTCGCGGCGCTTTTGCAGGAATGCGGACACACCATCGCGGCCAAAGATGACGAAGTAGAGCAGAAACAGTCCGCTGCCAGCCAGCAGCACAACAACAATGCGCTGCCGTGATGCTGCCAGCCAATGCGCGACTTGCTGCGCCACGCTGCTCTCTGCGTGCGTGGGAGCTGCGGCGGGTTGACGCAATTGCGTCGTACTGTGCGTGGTTGGTTTGCGCGGAACCATTCCAGCTATTCCATCACCCATTGTTCAGCGGCAGCGGTCAGCTTGGCCGATTCTTCTTCTGAGCGGGCTTCGGTGTAGGCGCGCACCACTGGCTCCGTGCCCGATAGCCGGTAACAGACCCACGATCCATCGTCGAAGATCAACTTCAATCCATCCGTGCGCACCACTTTTTGCACGGCGCGCCCGCCCATGGTTTTTGGATCCGCCTTCAGCTTGGCAGAAAATTTCTCCTTGGCCGCCTGGGTCAAATGAAAATTTTCCCGGCGCGGATACCAAGCGCCCACCTGCGCAAAGAGGGCCTGCAATTGCTCGCCCAGAGTTTTGCCGCGTTTGGCCACCATCTCCGCAACCAGTAGCCCAGCCAGAATGCCATCTTTTTCCGGCACATGGCCGCGAATCGTCAACCCTGCGCTTTCCTCGCCGCCCAGCGCGATCTTGTCCTGCAAAATCAGCTCGCCAATGTATTTGAATCCTACGGGCGTCTCATACAGCGGAATTTTTTTCTTCTCGGCCAGCGCGTTGATCAGGTTTGTTGTCGCCACGCTCTTGGCCACGCCATTGGTCC
>JAJZMO010000298.1 GCA_021798235.1 Acidobacteriota bacterium
CTGGCGCGAAGAGCGCAATGGGATCCAAATTGCCCTGCACGGCGCAGCCAGCGCCCAGCGCCTGCCAGCCCACATTGAGCGGCGTGCGCCAGTCCAGACCGATGGCGTCTGCGCCTGTTTCGCGCATCGCGGGCAGCAGCATGGCCGTGTCCACGCCAAAGTAAATCACCGGCACGCCGAGCGCTTGCACGCGTCGCACCAGAGTCGTTGTCATCGGCAGAACGAACTCGCGGTAGTCGGTGACCGAAAGCGCGCCTGCCCAACTGTCGAAGATTTGGATGGTGTCGGCACCGGCCTCAATTTGCTGCTGGGCAAACTCCACCAGCACGGTGACCAGTTTTTCCAGCAGCACATTCCACGCCGCAGTGTTGGAGTACATCAGCCGTTTGGTCTCAATGTAGTTGCGCGAGCCACCGCCTTCGATCATGTAGCTGGCCAGCGTAAACGGCGCTCCGCAAAAACCGATCATGCCCTTGCTCTGGCCAAAGTGGGCGACCACGCGCTGTATGGCTTCGGCCACGTAGCGCAGGTCTTCGGCGCGATCCGTGCGCAGCGCGTCAATATCCGCAGCCGTGCGCAGGGGGCGATGCACCACCGGGCCTTCGCCGGCTTGAAAGGTAAAGTCCAAGCCCATGGGTTCCAGCGGTAGCAATAAGTCGGCGAAGATGATGGCCGCGTCCACGTCGAGTTTTTCCGCAGCGGTGATGGTGACCTCGGCGGCCAACTCCGGCTGCTTGCAAATCTCCAGCAGCGAGTGCTCACGGCGCACGGCCTGATACTCCGGCATGTAGCGCCCGGCCTGGCGCAGAAACCAAACGGGGGTGCAATCAACCGGCTGGCGCAGCAGCGCGCGCACAAAACGGCTGCCGCCGGTCAACGTGCCGGTGGCGTGCAGCGCGGCTTTGTGTTCAGTGTGGGCGGCAAGAGTGGAGGAATTCGTGGTAGCCATGATTTGTCCTCCTTAGTATAGGCGGCGCGCATCTCGAGCTGCCCGGAGACGGTTGCTGGCGTTACGGAATGCGCTCGAACTTGTAGCTGGCTTCGAGCAGTGCTGCGGAGATGGCTTGGATGTGCGCCGGGCCACGCGCTTCCAGCGTGATGTCAATGACGGTGTCGCCCAGGTTGACGCCGTAGTGGGCCCGGTTGTGCAGCGTCTCCACAATGTTGGCCTGTTGATCGGCCAGGATTTTTGTCAATGCCAGCAGCGCGCCGGGCCGGTCCGAGAGATGCACGCGAATGCGCACGCGGCGACCGTCTTTGACTAATCCACGTTCAATGATGCGCGCCAGTAGGCTGACGTCAATGTTGCCGCCGCAGACCAGCACGGCCGTGCGTTGCGTGGTCAGCGAGGTTTTTTTGTGCAGCAGCGCGGCCAGGGCCACGGCGCCTGCGCCTTCGGCCAATGTCTTTTCGCGCTCCAGCAAAACCAGAATTGCGCTGGCGATCTCCTCCTCGTCCACGGTGACCATCTCATCGACGTAGCGCTGCACCAGCGGCAGCGTGATGTCTCCAGCGCGGCGCACTGCGATGCCGTCGGCAATGGTGGCCTCGGCGGGCAGCGTAATGGGCGCGTTGGCCTTGCACGCGGCCAGCATCGAGGGTAGTCGCTCGGTTTGCACGCCGATGATGCGAATCTTTGGATTGCTTTCCTTCAGTGCGCCGGCCACGCCGCTGATGAGTCCGCCGCCGCCGATGGGAACCACGACGGCTTCGAGGCCTGCAATCTGTTCCAGCAGCTCCAAGCCGATGGTGCCCTGGCCGTGGATGACGTGGAGATCGTCGAAGGGATGCAGAAAGGTCATGTGCTGGGATTGACTACGCGCGATGGCCTCGGCGTAAGCCTCGTCGTAGTTGGCTCCGTGCAGCACCACATCCGCGCCGAAGTTGCGCGTGGAGCTGACCTTGACCAGCGGCGTCATCAGCGGCATCACGATCTGTGCGCGAATGCCGCGGCTGGCGGCGTGATAGGCCACGGCCTGCGCATGGTTGCCCGCGCTGGCGGCCACGATGCCGCGCTGGCGCTCCTCTTTGCTGAGCTGAAGAATTTTGTTCAGCGCGCCGCGTTCCTTGAAGGCTCCGGTGCGTTGCAGGTTGTCGAGTTTCAAAAACACCTGCTGGCCGGTGAGGGCCGTCAGCTCCGCAGAGTATTGGCAGGGCGTCAGACTGATGTGGTTGCGGATGCGTGCGCGTGCTTGTTCAACCAGGGGCAGCATGGCGGTGGGGGCGGTGGAATCGTTCGACATAGGCGCAGCTTTCATCATACGTCCGGTGCGCCGTGAGCGATGCAAGAAAGATGCACGCATTGTGGGGCGAGCGTGGATCGGAAGCCTGTGCCTTGGGCTGCAATTCGGATGCGCTTGCCGCTGGCCCACGCCCGCAGGTAGGCTATGGGTATGTACGAAGATTTTCGCGTCGCCGATCCTTGGACAGGCCAGGAACTACACTGCGTCTGGAAGGCCAATGTTGTCGCCATTGCCACCCGCCATGCGGATGCTGTGGATGTGCGGTTTGATGTCAGTGGTCGCCCTGTATGGATCGCTTTGCCGCATCCGGCCTGGGTCGAATATCAGCGCCGCACGGGCCGCGCTATTACCGACCGCCTTGCCGCACAGATTGCCGGGCGCTATTTGCGACTGGCTGTGGAGAGCGGCTATGACAATGGACGCGAAATCTACACGCTCTCTGTGGACGAAGTGTTGACGCATTTGGATGCTGTGTTGCGCGAGGCCGGACACACCGACAATCTGCCCGTTCTTCCGGTGGCGGGCTGACGATGTTCCTGCGCCGCCTGCGGGTACAAAGGCGCACAGCGCAGGGGCTGCTGGTGGATTGTCCTTTGCGGTGGATGGATAGCTTTGCCATGCGCAGCTTTACCAACGACGCAATTTTCGATGACACCCTGCCCGTCGCGGATGGTTGCTTGGAGGCGGGCACCCTGGTCCCCATCGATTCGTTGCACACAGCCATGCAAACATGGTTCCAGCGCAAAGGCTATTTGCGTCCGGGCGAGTCCCTGCTGCTGACAGAAGTGCAGACCGCGTCGCAAGGCAATGCCGTACCGCAACCGACTCCGGAGCGAAACCTATGATTGCGCATCTGCGCGGCAAGCTGCTCGCAAAATCCCCACAAAGTGTGATTGTCGAGGCGGCAGGCGTTGGCTATGAAGTGGCCATCAGCATTCCCACCTATACCGGACTGCCCGGCGAAGGCGTAGAGGTTGCCCTGCACATTTACACGCATGTGCGCGAGGAAGCGCTGGCTCTGTTTGGTTTTGCGGATGCGACAGAAAAACAACTTTTTGAAAAATTGATTTCCATCAGCGGCGTGGGGCCAAGTCTGGCGCTGAAGGTGCTGAGTGGCCTGAATGCGGAGCGGCTGATTGCGGCCATTCGCGGGCAGGATGCGGCCACGCTGACGCGCATCCCCGGCATTGGCAAAAAGACAGCCGAGCGTTTGGTGCTGGAGTTGAAGGACAAGTTGGATGCGCTGGGGTCCGCTGTGGTTGCGGGGGTGCAGGCTCCCGTGGCGGAGGATGTGATCTCCGCGCTGGTGAACCTGGGCTATCCGCGCCCGGCAGCGGCCAAGGCGGTGGAAACTGCGGTCGAGCGCAGCCCAGAGCATCGGGATCACTTTGAGGCTTTGTTCCGGGCCTCCATGGCAGCCATGCGCTAAGCGTGTCTGGGTCTCGTTGCCCCGGTGGCAAGGATTGTTTTCTCCGATTTATCCCTATCTTAATGCTTTTAGATTGACCGATCTCGCCTCCGTGGATATAGTCGTTTTGGGTCGTGGCGTTGCAAGGAATTCTCGTCTCCAGAAGCATTGCTGCTGGAGGAATGCACGCGACTCCAATCCCAGGCAGATCGGCAGGCTGAATGTTCCATTTTTCCGCAGCGGCTTGCGCCGCACCGCACTCTTTGGCTGTATGGATGGCGGCTCCTTCTCATGCGCAATTGGCCCGGCTCACCCCGCTGGACGTGGCGGTGGTGGTTGTCTACTTCGCCATGGTGCTCTACATCGGTTTTTATTTGAAGAAGCTGAGCAACACCAGTGAAGAGTTCTTTATGGCTGGGCGCGAGATGACGGCCTGGATCGCCGGCCTGAGCTTCGTTTCCGCCAATATGGGATCGCTGGAGCTGATGGGCTGGGCCGGTTCCGCATATCAATACGGCATTTTGGCCGCGCACTGGTACTGGGTGGGTGCCATCCCGGCCATGCTCTTTTTGGGCCTGGTGATGATGCCGTTTTACTACGTTTCCAAGACGCACTCCGTGCCCGGGTATCTGAAGCTGCGTTTCGGAGAATCCAGCCGCATTCTGGCCGCCTGCTCTTTCGCCACAGAGATGATTCTGATGAGCGGCGTCAATATGTTCTCGATGGCCGTGGTGATGAAGGTGGTTCTGGGCTGGAACATTACCTTCAGCATTTTGATGTCTTCGCTGGCCGTGGCGGTGTATGTGGGCTTGGGCGGTTTGCGCTCGGCCATTTACAACGAAGTGTTGCAATTCGTGTTGATCTGGGCCGGTGCGCTGCTGGTGCCGATTCTGGGCCTGGTCGAGGCCGGCGGCTGGCACAAGATGGTCGCCAAGATCGCAGAAAACTACAAAAATCAAGACTACGTGCATCTGTGGAAGGACACGGCGCACTTCGCATCGAATCCGATGGGCGTGCACTGGACGGGCATTCTGTTTGGCCTGGGCTGCGTGATCTCCTTCGGCTATTGGACGACGGACTTTCTCGTGGTGCAGCGCGTGCTGGCTGCGCGCGACATTCGCGCCGCGCAGATGGCCCCGGTCATCGGATCGTTCTTTAAGATGGCGGTTCCGTTCATTGTGATTCTGCCGGGCCTGCTGGGCTTGGTGGTGCTGCACAACTCCAACGGCTCGCTGATGCACCTAGTCGGTGAAAATCAGGTGAGCGCGGCCAATCCCAACAGTTACAACGAAGTGTTGCCGCTGATGATGGTGCGCTACCTGGGGCCGGGCCTGCTGGGCCTGGGCATCACGGCGTTGATGGCTGGCTTTATGTCCGGCATGGCGGGCAACGTGAGCGCCTTCGCCACGGTGTGGACCTATGACATCTATCAGCCACTGATTCGCAAGCAGGCACCGGATGAGCACTACGTCTCCGTGGGCCGCTGGGCGACGGTGCTGGGCGTGGGCGTCTCGATTGGCGCAGCCTATCTGGTGATGCACGCCGCAGGCATTATGGATTACGTGCAGGCGCTCTTCACATTCTTTATTGCGCCGCTGTTTGCCGTCATCCTGCTGGGCATGTTTTGGAAGCGAACCACAGCCGCGGGCGGATTCTGGGGCCTGCTGCTGGGCATCGTCAGCTCCGTGAGCATGTTCCTGTGGGTGCGCATGGATCCTTCTGCGCTGTCGATCATCGCGCTCTCGCCGGATGCCAAGAGCATGGCGGAAAATCTGTACCGGGGTCTGTGGTGCTTCTTGATTGCGGTGTCGGTGACCGTGGTGGTCAGCCTGTTCACAACCCCCAAGCCAGTCGAGCAATTGGACGGACTAGTCTATGGAGCCACGCGCCTGCCCGAGCAGACGCCGGTGCGCTTCTATGGCAACCAGTGGTTTTGGGCTACTGTGGTTGTGGTGATTTTTGTGGCATTGAACATCCTGTTCTGGTAAGACCGGCCCAGGCAAACAGGATCAGGAGAAAGATGTATGGAAACAGCAAAACACAGCACAGAGAAGAGCGGCGAGATTCCCATTTGGTTTTTTGTCGGTATTCTTCTCGCGGTGTATGGGGCGTTGATCGGCGGCTACGGAGCGTATGAGGT
>JAJZMO010000218.1 GCA_021798235.1 Acidobacteriota bacterium
TGTTGCTGGCGCGTGCCGCCGCACCCACGCGCATCGCCTTCGCCAGCATTCCCGATTTGTTTTAGAGCGATGCCAGCGGCGGCGGTTGAAAGCCGAAGTCCTGTTCCAGGGCGGCGGCCACGGCCAGCACCAGCTCATCGGCGTAGGGCTTGCCTGCGAGCTGCACGCCGATGGGCAGGCCCTCAGGCGAACGGCCCACGGGCACCACCGCTGCGGGCATGGCCAGTGTGTTGAACCATTGCGTGTAGCGCATCGCGTCCAGATAGGCGACGCTTTGGCCTTCGACCGTCCAAGAGCGCTCGCCGTGGTGAAAGGCGGGAACCGCGCTGACCGGGCAGAGCAGGATGGGATGCTCTTGCATGGCGACGAGAAATTGACGGCGCAACAAATCGCACTCGGCCCAGGCTTCCAGCAGGGCTTGTGCCGTGAGCGGAGGCTGGCTGCGCGCGATGGAGAGAAAGTCCAGCAGTGTGGGGCTGAGCTGATCTTCATGGCCGCGCAAGTTCGAGTCCAAAAACATTGCGCCCCCCTGCACGAAGAATTTCCACCAGAGCTGCCGCGCTGACTCCAAAGCCTGCGGACGCAAAGGACGCACGCGAAAGCCTTGGCGGGCCAGTGCTGCGGCGGCATCGCGCACAGCCAAGCGCGTCTCTGGCGTGACGGGCAGCAGGCCGTCGTCTTCAAAATACGCGATGGGAATCTGCCGCAACTCTTCGCGCGTGTAGCGGCGCAGAGAGACCGGCGCGCCGAGTGGATCGGCTGCGTCCACGCCAGCGAGAAGATCGAAGAGCAGCGCAACATCGCCCACGGTGCGCGCCATAGGGCCGATGGAGCCAAGCGAGGCGAACGGTCCCACGCACGGCAGAATGTGCCCCCAACTGGAGAGTCGCCCCGGCGTGGGTTTTAGCGAGCAGATGCCGGTGCAATGTGCGGGCTGGCGCACGGAGCCGCCACTGTCGCTGCCGAGGCCCGCAGCCGACAGGCCTGTGGCAATCGCCGCCGCTTCGCCGCCGCTGGAGCCACCTGCGGTGTGTGTGATCTCCCATGGATTTGCAGTGCGCCCATAGAGGCGATTGTCCGTCTCATACGCCATCAAAAATTCCGGACAGTTGGTTGTGCCCAGAACCACCGCGCCTGCCTGCCGCAGATGCGCAACCGAAACAGCGTCTTCGCTGGGCGTCTGGCCGCGTTCAAGCTGGCTGCCATTTTCGCAGCGCATGCCAGCCACGGCGATGGAAGATTTGATGCTGATCGGCAGGCCCAGCAAAGGATGCTGCGCTGTAGCTGCATCCGGCAATGCCCGCGCGGCTACACGCACGCGTTCGGCGTCAAAGTCCACGAAGGCGTTCAGCGTGGGGTTCAGACGCTCGATGCGCGCAATGTGTTCTTCGGTCAGCTCCAGCGGAGAGATTTTTTTTGCACGCAACAGCGCCAACTGCTCCACGGCAGAGTGCAGCGCGACGGAATTTGAGCTCGCGCTCACGGCTGCTGCGCCTTCGTATCTGCGCTGGGCGCAGGCGGATGCTGCACGCTGGGCTGGTAGTCAAAGAGATAGGGCCGTGGATGCTGTCCCGATTCATAGCGGCTGTTCCAGTTGATTTGATAGCCGGTGCGTTCGGGGGCTGCGGGTGTGCCTTGCGTGCGCGCATACGGATAGTTGCGCATCGCATGATAGGGCAGATCTGTAACGGTGAAGGGGCTGGCCTCGTAAAAGTCCATGTCTTTCACATAGCCGTTGGCGTAAAAGAAATAATCGCGCGTCCAACCGTGGGGCAGCGCGGGCAGGGTGTCAGCGCGGAACTCCAAGTCCATGTCCTCTCCACTGCCGAAGATGACAAAGCGATCATCGACGTGCTGTAAGAGTGGGGTGACATTGCCGTAGCGCGTGTATTGGCCACGCTGACGCACAAAGGGTCCGGTGCGGCTGATGCGGTTGTAGTTGTAGGTGAGGTCGCCGGGCGAAGCGCCTTCGATCTGCTGCGGATAACCGCGAAAGGCCAGCGAGGCGGCGTCCAGCGGCAACTCGGTTGTGTGCATCGCGTGCGGATCGTTGGCTTCGTTATCCACCAAAATCTGATCCCAGTAGATTTGCAGATTGGTGACGATGCGGATGCGCTGTGTCCCCGGCGGCAGCTTGCCGGTAAGGTCGGCCACAATGGTGCGCGGCAACCCGGCTGGGAAACCCATGTCGCGAATCACGCGCTGCCAGTGGCCATCGGGCATCTGCGCTTCCACATATGGTGGAATCGGATGCAGCCCCGCTTGCCACGCAGCGTACATCGAGCTGGCGGAGAAGTAGTTGACGTGGCCGTGCAGCAGCAGACGCAGCGGCAGATTCGCAGACCATGGGCCTACGTCCAGCGTGAGCGCATGCAGGTTGGCGAAACCGTCATAATGCAGCGGCGTAAAGTCGCTGACATATTGATGATCGCGCGCGCGCAGCAGCGGCAGCACGTTGTGGCCCGCGCTATCCCAGGCTCCAGCCAGTGGATGCGCGTGCGCGCTGAGCAGAATCTCTCCCGAAGCAAACGGTGGCTCACTCAAGAATTTTTCGTCGGCGTTGACGCGCGTGCCCAGCGGATGATCGACGGCGATCAAGCGCACCTGATCGATGTAGTTGACTTCCTCCATTGGCTCGCCAAAACGCAGACTGAAGCGGCCATCGAAGGCGTGCAACTGGTTGCCATCGATTTTGATCCACTCATCGGGGTCGGGGGTGTTGCGCTGCGCGGGAGAGATCCAATGGCCAATAACAGCGGCACCGATAACATCCGAAACAAATTGATACTCCTGTCCATCCCAAGCGAAGAGTGTGGGGCAGGAGCTGCCACGGCGATCGAGTTCCTTCATCAGCTCAGGCTTGTCCGCAGCCACGGAAATTTCATCCTGAGGCACGCCCGTCGGCCACAACAGACGCACAATGTCGGCTTGCGTGTTTTGGCCGATGCCAGCGAGAATCTCTGACGGGCCTTGGCCCAGATAGCCGGACGCACCTGCAACCTCCCACTTTTGCCAGAGCGTGCCCGCAAAGACTTCGACCTTGGTGCCCAGGGCGGAGGTGTTGTCCGCAGCCCCACGCAGATCAATGCGCAGCGCATGATTTTTATTGCCGCCCACATTGCGCAGCAGCAGCGGCGCAGCGTTCTGCTGTCCAACGAGGAGATCGGCTGCTCCATCCTGGTCCAAATCGGCGGCGATCAATGTGCGCGGTGCATGGAGTTGGATTGGATCCAAATGGATGGCTTTCGTAACGTCGGCAAATCCTGCTGCACCGAGATTGCGCAACACACGCAACTGCGGACCGTGTTCTGTGTTTACCAGCACGGCCAGATCCACCCATCCATCATTGTCGATGTCGATGGGCGTCAAACCCCAGCCTTCCGTGGCATCGTGAATCGGCAGGGGCACGCGTTCAAAGCGCTTGCCATCCACATTGCGCCAGAGCGTGATGCCGGGCGCCCCGGCGTGAGTAACGGCCACATCCATCCAACCATCTTTGTTGAAGTCAAAGATGGCGATGCCGCGCGTCGGCGGAAGATTTTCTCCGGTGAAAAGTGGCTGCGAGGGAAAGACGCCATCGCGTGGATTCCGATACAGCGTGGGTGCGGGCGCATCTCCCGTGGTCAACAGATCGACGGCACGATCATTGTTGATGTCGGACAGCACAACGCCGTGCGTGGGCTGTACGCCGCCAAGGCCGGTCTGCGGTGTCCATTCGGTGAAGGTGCCATCGCCGTTGTTGCGCCAGAGCACGTTGTTCGTGCCATTTTTCTGGCTGGCGGTGCCGGTTACCAACAGGTCGAGATCGCCGTCATGGTCATAGTCGACAAAGGTCAGCGCGGAGGGGTGATTGCGTGGGGCCAAGCCAGAGGCCTGCGTCACGTCGGCAAATGTATCCTTGCCGAGATTTTTGTAGAGCGCGACGTGATCCGTGAAGGCGATGGCCAGATCGTCCAAACCGTCATGGTTGTAATCGCCGACGGCGCAGGCAACGGCAGTGCCGCTGGCGTTCAGGCCGGTCTGTGCTGCATCGAGGAGCGTCAGATTTCCGCGGCCATCATTTTTGTACATGCGAATCGGCTGCGCACCAGAGCCAAGCGCGACGACATCCATCGCACCTGGCTGTTGCAGATCGATCATGCACAGTGCTCCCGTCGGGGAGAAATTTCGCTCCACCACTCCGGGCTGCGGCTGCGCAGTGAATGTGACGGGGATCATCGCGGGCGCAGATTCATCTCCATTGTGAATGCTTTGCACCAGTGCAAAGTGGCCCGACTCCCC
Source organism: Acidobacteriota bacterium (assembly GCA_021798235.1). The sequence continues at coordinate 4,282 of JAJZMO010000218.1, forward strand.
ATAGGTTCCAGAAAAGGGTGCGGAAATCTTTTTCTCGGTCAGTTCATGGAAGCGACCCAGGTGCTCGTGCGCCTCCGCTCGCTTGCCTTGGTGTTCCAGCGCTGAGGCCAAGCCGTACTCCGCTGAGGCATCGTTGGCGTTCCGATGCAGAGCGGCTTCGAATTGCTCTTCTGCGCCGGAGTAATTGCCCAACTGTAATTGCGCGCGTCCACTCATGTAACGAGCATCCGCATCGTTGGGAGCGAGCGTGGCCGCACGCGCCAGTTCTTCAGCAGCCTGCGCAGTTTTGCCTGTGCGAAGATCCAGCAGGCCCAGGCAATACCATGCGCGGGGATTGTTGGCATCGCCGGTGATGGCCTGGTGCAGCGCAGCAGCAGAGGCATCCTCTTTGCCGGCGTAGAGCAGCGCGATGCCATCATTCACCTGTGCCGTTATCAATGAAGGATCGGCTTGCAGTGCAGCGGCGAACTCTTGCGCGGCATCGTCGTAACGTTGTTGGTTCATGCGCGCGGTGCCCAGATTATTCAGCCGGATTGCCTCAGCACGCGCGGCTGGGGGCGTGGATGCTGCTGCTGCGCAGTGTGCAGCCGCCAAGAGTCCCGCGAGAAAAATCCCATGCGCCGCAAGGGAAGCAAAATTACGGGGGGCTGCGCCGAGACGCAAAGCCTTCTTATGGAAGGGATGTTGCATGCAATTCTCCTGTGGAGTGAGCGGCAAAAGTGGCCAACGTTGTGCGCAGGGCAGAGGCTACAGCATCGATTTGCACCTGTGCGAGGTTGGTAAAAAAGGGCAGCGCCAAGGTGCGCGCAGCCTGGAATTCGGTGACGGGGAGCGATTGGAGATGCCGCCACTCCGCATAGCAAGGTTGTTGGTGAATGGGGGCAAAGTAGCGCCCGCAGGCGATGCCGCGCCTGGCCATGGCGACAAGCAGTGCATCGCGGTCGCGCTGGGAAAACTCTGCATGCAGGCGCAGGACGTAGACAAACCAACTCACACGCCGCGTAGGCAGGTTGAGCGGCGGCAGCAGCCAATGCGCTTGCTCACGCAAGGCCTCGTCATAGGAGCGCGCAACGCGTTCGCGCTGGGCGAGAATGGCATCGAGGCGCTGCATTTGCGCGATGCCGAGAGCGCAGGCCAACTCCGAAAGTCGATAGTTGTAGCCCAGCTCCTGATGATCGAACCAATCGCCGCCGCTGCGCCCCTGATTGCGCAGGGCACGCAGCCGCGCGGCCAGTTGGGCATCGCGTGTGACGATCATGCCGCCTTCGCCGGTGGTGATCTGCTTGTTGGGATAGAAGGCAAAGACGCTGGCATCGCCAAAGCTGCCGACGCGCTGCCCGGCATACTCCGCACCGAGCGCTTCGCAGGCATCTTCCACCACCAGCAAATTGTGCTTGCGCGCCAGCGCGAGAATTGGCTCCATCTCCGCAGGAACGCCGAAGGTATGCACGACAAGAATCGCGCGTGTGCGCGG
>JAJZMO010000118.1 GCA_021798235.1 Acidobacteriota bacterium
GACATGTCGAACACTACGGACAGAAGCCCTGGATCGGCCAGATTGATCAAACTCCGACTGAGCCACTGGCGGGCGACCAAGTACCGACTCACATCCGACCTCGGTTATCACCTTAAATCCGGCCATACATTATCAGTTCAAAACCGGCCAACGGGATTGGCCGAAGACGTGATTGTTTTACCTTGCGGCGGCGAGCATTTGCAAGGCGTGGATTGAACCGACGGACTCATGGTTGATCTGGAAGCATGGTAAGGTTGTATTCGCTCCGCCGGGGTCGCGCCCTGCGGAGTGATCCAGGGCCGATGACACGGGGCTGGCTCCGAAGGAATCGGTGATCGAGACCCTCTGCGGTTTGCCCGATGGGCGGCCGTTGGAGGGTTTCGTATTTATGCCAGTATTCCTAAGGTGAGTCTCCGTCGTGGGAGGCCTCTGGATCACGAGTCGCGACGCCGCCGGGCGTTCTTTGCCCGGCATCCATTTTGCTTTTGCCTGTGCTCTTGCTTTTGTCATTGGCCATCTCCCGTGCTGCCGGTTTTGGTGCGGTAGCTGCGCGGGCCGCACTTGAGCACGTGGCCGTGATGCAGAAGCCTGTCGAGCATAGCGGTGACGGCGGCGCTGTCGCCCAGCAGCTTTCCCCAGTCGTCTACGGGGCGATTCGATGTGAGTAGCGTACTGGCGCGTTCGTAGCGGCGCATGATGATCTCCAGCAGTTCCTCGGCAGCGGTCAGCGGCAGCTTGCGCATGCCCAGATCGTCGATGATCAACAGCGGCACGGTGGTCAGCATTTCCATGAGCTCCTTGCGCTTGCCATCGAGCGTGGCGTCGGCCAGTTCTTCCAGCAGGGTGTGGGCTTCGCGATACAGCACGCGGTAGCCCTGCTGGATGACGGCATGCCCGATGGCCTGTGCGCAGTGGCTCTTCCCGCTCCCAGGCGGCCCGAGGAACAAGGCGTCTTCACGCTTTCCGACCCAGTTTGCTGTGGACAGTTCGAAGACCAGGTTGCGATTCATCCGGGCGTTGAACTGGAAGTCGAAGTTGTCCAGGCGCTTATCCGCATCGCGGAACTGCGCCTGCTTGTGGCGTCTCTCCAGGAGCCGTTTGCTGCGGCAGGTCAGCTCGTCAGAGACCAGCGTGGAGATCAGATCGATGGCCGCCATGTTCTCCGATTGCGCTTGCAGAAGGCGGGTTTCCATCACCGCCGCCATGCCGCTCAGGCGCAGTTGCACCAGGGAGCGATTGAGTTCGATCAGGTTCATGATTGGGGTTCCTCGAAGTGGATGCGTTGTTGGATCAGGTCGCGATACTGGCTCAGCTCGCGGATCAGCGGATCGACTTGCCGCAGGCTGAGAGGAGCCTGCGGGCTGCGCTCCAGATAGCGGCGCACGAAGCGATACTCGGCAACACGCAACTCCAGCGCCGCCGCACAGGCATCCTCGCAAGCCACACTGCCATAGTGCTTCGCCAGTTGGAGAACTCCCTGTATGCGACGCGTTCCGAGTTCGCCCTGGCGAGCATGGATGGCGTCGCAGACGGCGCCGATATTGGCTCCGGCCTTATGTGCACGAGCCAGCAGTTGAAGCAGCTTCGGCGGGGTGCGCCGCGGGCGATCCGCATCGCGGATGCGATGCCCGCCACGCTTGCCGCTCAGATGCTCACGCAGCAACTCACCGGTACGTGGATCAAGCAGCCGCACGAACATCGCGTCCCACTGCACGTTGACTTTGCGCCCGACCCAGCCCGGCGGCGCACCATAATAGGCAGCTTCCACTTCGACACAGCCGTCCAGATGCACCGTGCGCTCGCCATACTGGTAGTAGCGGAACGGCTCCAGCGGCAACGGTCGCAGGAACGGCTTCTCTTCGGCGAACATCGCCGCCACCTGCCGCTTGGTCCGGCCGTGGATGCGCTTGTCGGCCCAGTTTTCTTCCCAGTGGTCCAGATACGCCTGCGCCTCTTCCAGACTCTCGAACTTCTTGCCCTTCAGTGGTGTCTTCTGCGCATGGGCTACGCCGGACTCCACTTTCCCTTTGCGATCCGGATCGCGCACCTTGCACGGCAGCGCCGTCACCCCGTAGTGCGCCAGCACGTCGCGATACAAGGGATTCAGTGCCGGATCGTAGAAATCCGGAGACAACACGCCCTCGCGAAGGTTGTCCAGCACCACCACCCGCGGCGTGCCGCCAAGCCGGCGAAATGCTTTCTCATGCAGCTCGGCCCACACCCGCGCACTCGATCGAAAGGTCAGCAGCCGAACACATTTGCGACTGCAGCCCAGCGTTAGTACGAACAACCGCGTGCGCCGGTACTTGCCGCTGTCAGGATCGCGCACCAGCGGCCCAGTGCCGTAATCAACCTGGGCCTCCTCGCCGGGTTTCGTCTCGATGATTACTCGCGCTTCAGGCGACACCGATCCGCGCAGTTTGAGCACGAATCGCTGAACACTCTGATAGCTGCTTGTAAACCCGTGCTTATCGACCAGATCTTGCCAGATACCCATCGCGTTCCGGCCCCGCGACAGCTCGAGCTCGATCATCTCCCGATACGGTTCACTGGCTCCGGATGGGCGCTTGCTACCCTGCCCCGGCAACGTCGTTCCCGGGAAAAAGCCGGTAATCACTTCATTGGCCGGTTTTGAAGTATCGGCGCGGGTAGAACCGGAAAAGCCGGTGATCACCTCTATGGCCGGATTTGCCGCGTCTTCGCCAACTGGGTCGGTGGTCACCGTGCTGGCAGCCTTTGCTGGAGACTTTCGGCCCCAGCCACCCGGCGCCCGCAGAGCTATCCCAGCCGACCTTAAGTATCCGCCAGCCGTCTCGCGACGAACTCCCGTCGCTGCCTCGATCCGGCGCAGGGACCAACCAAGTCGACCCAGCGCAATTACCTGTTCCTGCTTCGCTTTTTCCAAGACATTACCCATGCCAACAGAGGCTAATTTCCCCTGCCGGAGCTAATGTCTCAGGCCTCTTCGCTATGGCCGGATTTGAGGTGATAACCTATGGCCGCTTTTGGGTGATTACCGAGGTACTACAGAGTAATCGTAACGAATGAGGGGGTCCGATTTGAGGCAGAAGCCAAATGCGAGTGAACACAAGACGCTGCGCAGGATCATCGAATCGCGTGGCAAACCGAAGCCCCGCCCAAAGGGGCAAAAGAAGTTCTGCGGCTCCTGGAGTCTCCACGGAGTGAGGCTAGAGTCTGCGGCCCGCCGGGGAAACCGACCCAAAGCAAACCGACTGCCACGGGAGAAGTTTATTTGCCTTCGTTGCAAGTGCTGGGGCTGTTCGCGTTGCGGCCCGAGGAAGGCGATGCAGTATCGGGCGCGAATCATGCAAGCGGCGCACCGTTATAGGCTATCCCGGTTTATGACTCTGACTCTCAACCCGCGTTCGGTTGCTCGCCCGGATGAAGTGGAAAAGTTCTATGAGCATTTCACGAGCGCGGCTGCTGGGGGTGAGGCTTGCCGATGCTGTACGTGTAGGAAAGTGCAGGCACGTTCGGTGAAATACATCCGCAAGTGCTGGGCGAAGATGCGCGTGTCGTTCCAGCGGGAATATGGTCATGCGCCAAGATTCGTTGCGGTATTGGAGTTCCAGAAGCGCACAGGGCTGGCACACATGCACATCGTGGTGGATCGATATATCCCACGTGATTGGATTCAGGAACGATGGGTGGCTGCGGGCGGCGGTGCACACGTGGACATTCGCCACGTGGACGTGCATCGCATTGCAGCTTATCTCGCCAAGTATTTGACCAAAGAGCTGCTGCTGGACGTACCGGATGGGGTTCGCCGAGTCAGCACCTCGCGCTCAATCAAGCTTAACGAAAAGAAACCGTCCGAGTTCACATGGCACGTGCTGAAAACCACCATAGATCGGCAGTACGTGCTGCTAGTGGACCGCGCAATAGACGTGGTGATTTCCGATGACGACCTGGAGTCCTTTTCGTTGCGTGAATAATGCGCACGTGCATGCACGTGCGGGGGAATTGTGGAGCTTTCAGGAGTACGTGTCACTGGTTTCGGGGGTGCTGATGGCAAGGAATGAATGGGATTGCGATTTGATGGATGTGACGGAGATAGCACGTATGTTGCACGTGCCGATCTCATGGGTTTATGAGCGGACGCGGCGACGTGGCAGAGAGAGGATTCCACATCTCAAACTAGGCAAGTATCTCCGGTTTGAAGTGGCGGCGGTGCGGGAATGGCTGAACGTGCAGAGGAATGCTTGATGAATTCAGAGCGCGGGAATACTCTTCCACCAGACGCACTACCACCTGGACGGACAACATTCAGAGGACGAATGACCCGAAAAAGGTGCTACCAGGGCGGTTCCCTTTTCAAACGAGGGAAGCGCAATAAGGTGTGGGTTGCGCGTTGGTGGGAGGACGTGATCGGTCAGGACAACCGAATCGAACGGATTCGGCGTTCGCAAGTGATCGGCCCCGTCGCTGAAATTCCCACGGTTCGTGAAGCAAAGCAGATGCTTTCTGAGTTGTTACGCAAGGTGAATAGCGGAGAGCATCGGCCCCAGGCGGTTTGGACGTTTGGGCGCTTTGTGGAAGATCGTTGGAAACCCGACGTGTACCCTTCACTGAAGTTCTCAAGCAAGAAGTATTACGACAACATGGTCAACACTCACCTCATGCCGATTTTTGGAGAAACACAGCTTCGCTCTATCACGCGGGAAAGTGTGCAGAACTTTCTTGCGGCCAAAGTGGAGAGCGGTTCTTCGTGGAAGACCGTCAAACACATCCGAACGGTGTTTGGCACGATTCTAGAAGCGGCGGTGCGGGACGATTTGTTGATCTCTAACCCAGTGCGAAGGACACGGTTGCCGAGACGGGGAGTGGTGGACGACGCTGCTCCGATCTCACCAGACTCTCTGCGTAGCCTGATCGAAAAGCTAGAGGAACCATCCCGTTCGATTGCCGCTCTGCTAGTTATGACTGGCTTGCGGATTGGCGAGCTGTTGGCCTTGCGCTGGCAGGACGTGGACCTTGATAAAGAGCTGCTGTCGGTAAATCGAACGGTCTACGAAGGCCACTTCGATGAACCAAAGAGCAAGCGAAGCAAACGGAGAATTCCATTAGGCCCAAAGTCTCTGGAGATATTCCGTTCTCTTCGCAAGGCAGAGGCGAGTCCATCGGACCTAATTTTTGCGGCTCGGAATGGGTCACCGCTCAGCCGTAGAAACCTACTCAATCGCCAGCTAAAGCCCGCGTGCAAATCGCTCGGATTAGAGGGCGCAAACTGGCATTGGATGCGGCACGTTCATGCCACTCTGCTGGATTCTGTCGGCGCTCCTTTAGGTACGGTCCAAGCCATTCTCGGGCACGCCTCTCCGGAGGTGACCCGGGAAGTCTATATCGGCTCGGTTCCGGAGAATGCACGTACCGCCATAGAGGGTGTCGAAAAGCTAATTGGACCCAAATGGACCCAAGTTAAGACTTGGCCCGAAATGAGGTCCACGCTAATTAATTGAAATTGCGGGATTTAATGGTCGGGGAGAGAGGATTTGAACCTCCGACCCCCTGGTCCCGAACCAGGTGCTCTACCAGGCTGAGCCACTCCCCGATTGGTGTTGCGGTGGACCTGCCGGCGGGGTGTCCTGGTGAT
>JAJZMO010000007.1 GCA_021798235.1 Acidobacteriota bacterium
GGACTTCCTGCCTGCGCTCGGGTGAAAGGCGCTCGAAGGCCTCCTGCCAGGCCATCATGCGCTGGCGGACGGCGGGCGGTTGCGAGTCGAGGTAGCGAAGGCGATTGAGGACGCGCTGGCGTTGCGCAGGGCTCAGGCGGTTGAAGCCGGGCTGTTGGCGGAGTGCGCGCTCCTGCTGCTGGAAGGACATGTTCTGGTGCGTGCGGTACCACTCCGGCAGATGCTCATGGGCGGGATTCATTTGCGGCCGCATGTAAGGACCGCGTTGCGGGCCACGCGGAAAATTTTCGTGATGCTGAAATCCGCCGCCCATCCGGGGGCCATGTGCTCCCATGGCGGGATGCAGTCCGCCGGGTCCGCCATGCCGGCCCCAGGGGTGCGCGTGCGCAGGCGATGAGAGCGCGAGCAGCACGGCAACGGCGGCTATCCGGAGTGCCATGCGAGCGCAGCCGCGGCGCGCTGGGTGGGGGATGGAGCGGGTTTCATCCATGGGCGTGGGATACGCGGGAGGGCTTGATAAACCCGGGTCGTTGCCGGGTTTCCTGCGCACCGCTCGAGGCGCCGCCGTGTGGATGAAACAGGCTCTTGCGCATCCTTTCATGTCGTTGCATCTCCAAAAGAACCAGGCTGAGTGAGTTTTCATTGAGCGGCAGCCTCTCTGCGGAGCTTGCCGGCTGGTGCCGTTTTTACCTGTTACATACTTCCAGCGTTGGCTGCGTTGGCGCCGCCATCGTACTGGTCGATGGCGTTCATCTGCTGGAAGACTTCGGCATTCTGATCGAGAGACTGGAGATCGCGGAGCGTGGCCGATTTGGGGATGACAACTGCCTGCCGGCTGGTCAGAGTGGCGATGCCGGCGTAGGTGCCTCCGCCAATGAGCAGCAGGATCGCCAGCGCGACGGCGGCCACGGGGCGGGGCGAGCGATTGCCGAGCAGCATGCGCATGCGGAGGCGTTCGAGCCAGCCGGCGCGGCCGCTGGCCTGCTCTTCGCGGAGAAGTGCCTGCATGCGGACGGAGAAGTATGGGTTGACCTGGGGCGCATGCCACTCGTCGAGCAGCGCAAGGGTGGCCTGCATTTCGGCCAGCTCCCGGCGGCAGCCCGGGCAGGCGGCGAGGTGTTCGCGGGCGGCCTGTGACGCCTTATCGGGCGCCAGCAGCATCTCCTCAAGATTGGATTTCATGTTTCGGCAAGTCATGGCATTCCTCAATTTTCTTCGACAAATTCCTTGAGCCGCTCCCGCAGGGTTTGATAGGCGCGGAAGAGCAGCGATTTGGTGGCGGACTCGCTCAGGTTGAGCACTTCGCCAATCTGGCGGTAGTCCAGCCCTTGATATTTATGCATGAGCACGGCGTTGCGCTGGCGCTCGGGCAGGGCCATTACGTGTTGGCGAATGGCTTTCATCCGTTCCTGGCGGACGAGATCCTGCTCGACGCTTGGCTGGCTGTCGGCCACGTCGGGGGTGGTGCCGGTTTCCTGATCCTGCTCGTCGAGATAGACGGTGTGCGCGGTGCGTTCGTGGCGGGTGTCGCGGGCGTAATTGACGCCGAGGTTGGTGGCGATGCGGTAAAGCCAGGTGGAGAAGCGCGCCTCGGCACGGTAGGTTTCCCGCGAACGATAGACGCGGAGGAAGACTTCCTGCGCGAGTTCTTCGGCCACGGCCTGGTTGTGCGTCATCCGGTACATGAAGTGAGTCATGGGCCGGTGATACTTTTCGACGAGCAGGTTGAAGGCGGCATCGTCGCCAGCCCGCACACGGAGCATGATGGCCGAGTCGTTATCGAGCTGCCCGGCGTGAGCTACGGTTGGGTTGGCGGACTTAACGCTTTTGAGCGTTGCGGGATCGAGCGCAAGAGTCGCCATACTCTCTTCGACACGGCCGGGTTCCGGGAGTTGCGGCAAATTGGCATCGATTTCATGCTCATTTGGCGCGGAATCGGCGGAATTCTGCTCGCTTTCTGGGTTTGGGAGGGGCTGAGTGGGGGCGTCGTCCGGATTCAGCGCGCCGGATTCGTCTTTCCGGGGCTGAGGATTTCGCGAGGCGCGGTTCCGGCGGGAATCCCGCTGGGGGGTGTCTTGATCGGAATGGAAGTCCCCTTGAGCCATGCGACCGGCCTTTTGATTTTACAGGCGGGAAAGATTGGCAAGCAGGGATGTGGATGCTAATCTAACGATGGCCGGACGGTCTGTCCGGTTCTCGCCAGGGCGCATAACTCAGCGGTAGAGTGCCACCTTCACACGGTGGAAGTCGTAGGTTCGAATCCTGCTGCGCCCACCATCCATATGTGTTTGTAGTGCAATAGGTTACGCTTCCAGTTCATTTGAAATAGGCACTGATTCAACCCGAAACAGGGCCCGAAGTCCTCCATTGATATTGGGATCGATGATTCCGATCGACTCGTACAGTTCTTTCATGTACTGCTGTTGTGCTTTTGTGCCTCTCGCCAGCCTCCCATGGACGTACCGGGTCGTCATCTGAGGTTTGCTGTGTCGCAGCAGGCCTTGAGCAGCAGTGATGTCCTGCGTTGCTTCGTCGGTCCAACTGGCAAGGCTGTGGCGGAAACGATGCCATCCAAATCGCTCTCCTTCAGAGATCAAGCCTAATTTGATCGCTGCAGGTTTGAGGTATTTGGCATTTATCGTCTGGCCCCAGAGTGGTTGTCTATCCAAGCGCCGGGAGGAAGCAAACATGAAGTCTTCTGATTCCGCATAGTTGCTCTCCATCCTCCATCCACTCAGCACAGCAGAAAGCTCAGAGCACATCGGAACTGGGGCTCGACTGGCCTTCGTCTTCGTACGCTTCTGGACTTCTCCGCGGCGAAACGTCTGCTCAATCTGAATGCGCTGATTTTTCCAGTCAATGTGTTTCCATTTGAGCCCGAGGAGTTCTGAGACTCGGAGGCCGGTGGCTGCTACCAGAAGAACCGCGATGCCCACGTTCTGCGGTAGATGACGCAACAGTTTCACCACCTGAGCGGGTTTCAGAACACTCACTTCGTCATGTTCTTCCTCGCTGGCGGGATGGGCGTGGCGGGGATTATGTTTGGGTCGGTGCTTCGCGCGTGGGTGCGGGTTCTGTTGAGACAAAGAAGCCCGCTTCTATCCAAGGGGCCTTTACCTCATTGCGCCATGAGCGGTAGAGCTCGGCCAGTGAAAGATGGGAAGTTTCGGCGATGGCCTCGAGCGCGGCGGCGGCGTTGCCTAATTCCTCCACTTTGCTAAGAAAGTGGAAGTGAAAGGCGCTCACGGGAAAGGTTGCGGTGCGGTAGTTACTCCGCAGCATTACGAGATGGGACGGAGCGGGCAGCGGGAATTTGGGAGCTTTTTGATCTCGCACGGCGTGATAGTAGGCGGCTACCGGATAGCGGTATTCGGCGAGGACGAGACAGGGTTGGAGCTTCAAGTTTCGCTCGTCTGAAGCTGCGTGGGGCCAGGGGTGTTCTTCGTAGCCGGGCGCGTCGAAGAGCCGGAAGAGTGTCCATTCGTAGCTGGTGAGCTCGACGAGGAAATCGATCCAGCTTTCTTTCTCGTGCGGTGCATTGGCGGCGTCGGGCCTGGAAGAGTTGAGCCAGCCCGAGAAGCGCTGCCCGAGGTCGTAGAGCGTGTAGCTTTTAGATGGGCAGTCGCGCAGATACTTGACTACGAATTCGCAGAACAGATTTTCTCCGAGGGTATAGCATGTGGCTGGAAACTGCTCGGCAAGGCAGTGCCGCAGGCGCAGGTGATAGCTGCGTTGATAGATGGCGAGGCAGGCCGCAGCATCGAGGTGGCTGCCGGGAAGGAACGTTTCCTCGACGGCCTGGTGGGATTGCTGTTGCGGCGTCAGTAAGGTGTGCAGCATCCAACGCTGCAGGCCGTGCAACTCTGATGGATGCGCGCTCATGACTGGTATAGCTCACTTTCTTTTATGACGCTGGGGACCAGGAAGTCGACGGGGGTTGAAAATCCCGATTTATTTTCGGAGGGCTCCGGATGAGCATGAGGGGCTTTGGGAAGCTGACCGGCGATAGAGTCGCGGGCTCGCATTAACTCGGCGTAGACGCGGCTGAAGGCGGGTACGTCGCCGTCCCACTCCAGCAGTGTCGATGCGCCGCGTGTGCGATCCCATGCGATGCGATAGAGAGGCCAAACCGCGTCACTGACGGGCCGGTCGTGCGTGTCTACGATGTGCGAGCCGCAGTGCTGGTGCCCCGCCAGATGCATCTGAGAGACGCGTTGGAAGGGGAACTTTTCGAGATACTCGAGGGGATCGAGCCCGGCGTTGAAACAACTCACGTAGACGTTGTTGACGTCGAGCAGGAGGCGGCAGCCGGTTTCGTTGCAGAGTTCCCGCAGAAAATCCGGCTCCTGTATGGTGGTAGTACGAAAGCGGACGTAGGTACTTGGGTTTTCGAGTACGAGGGGGCGCTCGAGGACCTCTTGCACGACACGCACCCGTTTGATGACATGGCTCAACACTTCTTCATTGAGCGGCAGGGGCAGAAGGTCGTGGCTGTTGATGCCGAGCACGCCGGTCCAGCAGAGATGGTCGCTGACCCAACGCGCGCCTGTTTCGTCGGCGAGTGCGCGGAGGCGGCGAAGGTATGCCATGTCGAGCGGGTCGGTGCTGCCGATGGACAACGAGACTCCGTGCAGGACGACGGGATAGCGTTCGGCGATACGGCGAAGGACTGCGCGGGGGCGTCCGCCGGAGTCCATGAAATTTTCTGAGATGGCTTCGAACCAATCCACAGCCGGCCAGTGCTCGAGGATGTGTTCGAAATGCACGTTGCGTAATCCCATTCCGTAGCCGAGACGAGGGTGTTGTTCCGCGATTTGTGTCATTGTGCGCCTTCCGGGGAAAGAGCCGCGCGGGTTGCGTTGCCGCCTCCGCGCGCGGCATCAGGGTTTTGCTGTTTACGCGCAACTGTTGGCGCCGCTCATGCCGCTTGAGCCGCAGGCGGTCATGCCTTGATCGCTGTAGTTCTCGATCCATTCGATCGTGGGGCCGTACTGGAAGGGATTCGGCTGCGTGGGAGCGGCGGGCAGCGGAGGCGCAGGAGGCAAATTGGGATTTGCTGCACGTAGTTCCGGCCAGGTTTTTTCAGTAAACACCTGGCGAGCGCGCAGCCACACGCTCTTGCCCTGGTTGTCGCCGTCGGAGCTGAATCGCTCTGCATTGATAGGGGTGGCGCATGAGCCGAGCGCCGCGCAACTGTTGGCACCTGGGTTGCTTTGCTCCTCGCCGGTTCCGTACAAGCCGCAGCCGCCCTGCCCCGCGCAGTTGTTTTTTACGTGGCAGGTATGGTCTGAGACGAGCGGGCTGGAGGGATCGCCGTAGTTATACTCGAGCGCGGTGGAGCAGTATCCCTGCCCGGCGCATGCATTGTCGCGTGTGCGCCCTTGCGATTTGCAGGAGTTAAGCCCCATGCAGGCGTGGCGCACCTCACCCTCGTTGATGTCCTTGGGCGGATTCTGGGGAAACTTTGGAACTCCCTTGTATTGGTCCGTGGGGCAGGCGGCGCCACGCGACGCCTTTTTCCGCGGCTTGCTGACGGGGGTCTT
>JAJZMO010000358.1:0-1190 GCA_021798235.1 Acidobacteriota bacterium
AGCCGTCCGTTGGGATAGGCCAGCAGCTTCAAGTAGTTTCCGTCTTTTCCGTCCTTGAGGTTCGCAATGTAGGGCGCGGCAACGTTGTGCGTGGCACCACCCTCGGCGGAGTAATGCAGTTGCCACAGATCCTTCAGGCGCGGAGATTTTTCGAGGATCTCCCAAACGGAGGGTGAGCCGCCCTTGTGCTCCCCGTTGTCCATCAGCGCCACGCGCGGCGCGATTGCATCCACAAAGGCCGGGCTGCCGCTGTGATCCCATCCATGATGCGAGACGATATAAACGTCCACCTTGCCCAGCTTGTTCAACGGGCAGACCAGTTGCATCTCTTTGTCCCAGGTCAGGTCGCCCAGGTCAATCATGCGCATCTTGCCGTACTGGAAAACCACGCCCACGGAGCGCGCATTCTCCGTCGCATCCGACGGATGCGGCGGGTTGTTGGAGCAATACGGGTTTGCTTCGCCCGCGCCGGGTAGCGGCGATTGCAACAGGTTGCCATCCGCGCTGACCACGGTTGCCGTCAGGCCATAGAGCGGCAGCTTCATGCCCGGCTGGGCCACGACGCGCTTGTCATTAGCCTGCGCCAGCACCATTTGATAGGCGTTGTAGGCGGCGACGGTCGCCTTGTCGTCGGTCTCGCGCAGCGGCCCGTGGTCGATGAACTCCGCCACCGGGATGCGCTCCAGCAACTGCGGCACGCCGCCCGCGTGGTCGGGGTGGTAATGGGTAAGGAGCACAAAGTCGATGTGGTCCAGGTCCGCCAGCTTCGCCACGGCGGCAATGCGCTTGGCGTCGCGGCCATCGTGATCCGGCCAGCCGGTGTCGATCAGCATCGTCTGCCCCTCTGGAGTGATGAGCAGCGTGGCCTGGCCTCCTTCAACGTCGATCAGATACGCGGTCAGCGGCAGGGCAATATCCATCTTGTGGCGACGCAGGTGGGAGTGAGCCGCTTGCGCACGCACAGCAGCGGCTCCGGTCAGTGCCCACGCCGCAGCCAAGGTACAAGCGGCAAATCGGAAGGAAGTCTTGATGCACATGAGCGCGTCTGCCTTTCAAGAAAATCGCTGCGGCCTTGCCGGTCGCTGCGGAGATGATACCCGCCAGGCGCAGGTGTCGTCACGCCTGCGGGGAGGGCTGGCATCGACGTTTGCGCAATGCGAAGACTGTTGCGCCAATGACGGCGAATCCGG
>JAJZMO010000358.1:1290-5538 GCA_021798235.1 Acidobacteriota bacterium
GCCAGCAACGTGGCCGCGCCCAGTCCCAGAAAAAATTGGCGAGAGAGATGGAATGCGTTCGGTGGAAAGGAAAACGCCAGCGCGGGATGAAAGTGCGTGGCTCCGGCAACCAGCACCCAGCCCAGCGCGGCCAACACGCCCACAGCCAGCAGCAGCGCGATGCGGCCCGCGCCGCGAATGCCGCGATAGAGCAGCGCCACAGCCAGCCAACAGGCGGCCACGGCCAACAGCACGCTGTGGTCGCGCACCACCGGCATCCACAGGGGCAGGTGCGCCAGCGGCCCGAAGGGTTGCCGCAGCGCGGGCATCAGATAACTCGCGTAGGCGGCCAATCCAATGCAGCCGGAGGCGATCGACAACGGCGCGCTCAGCGCCAGTTGCCAGACGTAGAGGAATGAGAAAAATCTTCCATCGCGCGTGCCGTAGATTTCACGCAGATACACATACGAGCCGCCCGCCTGCGGCAACGCCGCGCCCAACTCCGCCCAGACCATGCCATCGCATAGCGCCAGCAACGCACCCAGCAGCCAGCCCAGCATCGCCTGCGGCCCGCCCATGGCGGCGACCACCAACGGCAGCGTGATGAACGGTCCCACGCCGATCATCTCCAACAGGTTCAGCGCCACAGCCTGCGGCAAGCCAATGCCGCGCACCAGCCCATCGCCCTGCGACGCGGGGGTTTCGCTGTTGGAGGAGTTCGATGGCATGCGCACGCTTGGATTGTATCGGCTGGCACACATCGCGGCGCATTGCAGCGCTCTGCGACAATCAAAGCTGCATGTCCGCACACGCTGCAACCGCCGTCTGGCTCGTAAGCCTTACCGTGATCGCGCTCATCCTGCTGCGCCCGCGCCGCATTCCCGAGTATGTTTGGGCCACGCTGGGCGCGTGCGTGTTGATCGCTGCGCGTTGGGTGCCGTTGCGACAGGCGCTTGGCTCCGTCCGCGAGGGCGAGAATGTCTACTTGTTTTTGAGCGGCATGATGCTACTGGCCGAAGTGGCCCGGCTGCATGGCGTCTTTGACTGGCTGGCGGCACAGGCCATGCAGCACGCGCGCGGATCGCGGCTGCGGCTCTTCGCACTGGTGTATGGGGTGGGCGTGTTGGTGACGGCGCTGCTGTCCAACGACACCACCGCCGTGGTGCTGACGCCTGCGGTGTTGGCCGTGGTGCGGCGTGGAAAGATTCCGCCACTGCCCTATCTCTTCGCCTGCGCCTTCGTCGCCAATGCGGCCAGCTTTGTGCTGCCCATTTCCAATCCGGCAAATCTTGTGGTCTTTGACAATCATCTGCCGCCGCTGGCGCTCTGGCTGCACCGATTTTTGCTGCCGTCGGCGCTCAGCATCGGCGCAACGTTGCTGCTGCTCTACGTACATAGTCGCGCGCAGTTACGCGAAGCGATTGCAACGAGAGACGTGCCCGTTGTGCTCAGCGCATCCGGCCGACGCGCAGCCGTGGGCATCGTAGTGGCGGCGGCGCTGTTGTTGTTCATCTCCGCCGCAGGCCGTCCGCTGGGTCCGCCGACCTGTGCCGTGGCACTGCTGGTTTTATTGCTGAGCGGTGCGCCCGGTTTTCGTGGAACTTTGACTGCGGTGCGCGATGTCTCCTGGGGCGTGTTGCCCCTGGTGGCCAGCTTGTTTGTTTTGGTGGGAGCGTTGAATCACGCAGGAGCGTTGCCGCTGGCCGTCTTCGCACTGCACCGCGTGGCCGCATGGTCACGCCCCTTGGGAGCATTGGCCGCAGCCTTTGGCGTGGGCCTGGCGGCGAACCTGCTCAACAATCTGCCGGTAGGGTTGATTGGCGCAGCAGCCACGCAGGCTGCTGGAGCCTCGCCGCTGCTGCATGGTGCTGTCCTGCTGGGAATTGATCTGGGGCCGAACCTGTCGGTGACCGGTTCGCTGGCGACAATTTTGTGGCTGATCGCCCTGCGCCGCGAGGGCATTGAGGTAAGCGCGGGCCGCTTTCTGCGCGCCGGATTGCTGGTGATGCCGCCCGTGCTGCTGCTTGCCGTGCTCGCACTGGGCTGGCGCTAAGGAACCTATCCCGGAGGCCAACGCAGCGTGCGCCCCGCCAATAAATGCAGATGGAGATGATCCACCGTCTGCCCGCCGTCTGAGCCGCTATTGAACACTGCGCGAAATCCATTGCGCCACTGCAACCGCTCCGCCAACTGCGCCGCAACCTGCAAGAGATGGCCCAGCACCGCAGTGTCCTGTGGCGTTGCCTGTGCCAGGGAAGGAATGTGTTGGCGCGGAACCAGCAGCAAATGGGTGGGAGCTTGCGGATTCAGATCCGGAAAAGCAACACAAAGTGAATCCTCATACTCCAAGCGCGCTGGGATTTCCTTGTTGGCAATTTTGCAAAAAATACAATCGGGGCCAGTGCTCATGCTTGCGATTTTCTCATGGAATCCGCGATCGCACTGCGCAAGAAAAACGGCGCGGGGGTTGCCGCGCCGTTCCGATTCCTACCAGCTGGGAATCCGCGTTACGGGATCGCCTGCCCACCGGCCAGCATGTTGTCGAGCTGCTGCTTGTCGAAGGCCTGTACGCTCTCTGGCAGCGGCGCGTAGTTCAACGTGCCAGCCACTGCTTGTCCGTTGGAGATGATGTACTGAATGAACTTTTTCAACTCCGCACGCTTGGCCTTGTCGGTACCATCCTTCGGCACCAGCAGGAAGGTCAACCCAGAGATCGGGTAGGCATCCGGCGCGGTGGCTGGGGAGTTGACGATGGGCGTGCGCGGATCCGCCGCGATGACCGCCTTGTCGCCGTCGATCGCCGCCGAGGTGCTGGCGATGCTGGGCTGCACAAAGTTGCCGGCCAGGTTCTGCACTGCGGCCACGGGCAGGTTGTTCTGCACCGCGTAGGCCAGCTCCACGTAACCGATGGCACCCACCGCGTTGTTCACCTGTCCGGTGACGCCTTCATTGCCCTTGCCACCCAAGCCCACCGGCCAGTTCACGGATGTGCCAAAGCCAATCTTGCTCTTCCACTCCGGGCTAATCGCGCTCAGATATTCGGTGTAGATGCCCGTGGTACCGCTGCCATCGGCGCGATGCACAACCACGATCGGCAGCTTTGGCAGCTTGACGCCCGGGTTGGCCTTGGTGATCTCCGCATCCTGCCACGACTTGATCGTGCCCAGATAGATGCCGGCAATGGCGGCGGCCGTCAGGTGCAGCGGCTGCTTCACATCCGGCAAATTGTAGGTGATGCAAACCGGGCCGGCCGTCTCCGGAATCTGCAACAGCGCGGGCATGGTCTTCAACTGCTCATCGGTCAGGGCCACGTCGCTGGCGCCAAAGTCCACCGTGCCGACGCGCACCTGTTGAATGCCGCCGCCGGAGCCGATCGACTGATAGTTGATGCGCGTGTTGGGATTGGCCTGCTGATACTCGGCGATCCAATGCGTCATGGCTGGATACACAAAGGTGCTGCCCGCGCCAGAGAGCGCGATCGTCTGCGTCTTGGGGCCATTGTCGTTGGACTTGCAGGCGGTGAGCAGCAGCGGGAGCAGGAAGCTTGCGGATGCAACAAGCAGAGATTTGCGAAGCACAGTTCCTCCAGACGGCAGGCCGCCGTCGCGATCAGGTTTGGTTGCCCGGGCGGACTGCACACGATCTGCGCTTCCGCCCTCCCTCCGGTGTAGCACCGGCATGTGAACAACAGGTAAATTCCCTGCGCCTACTTGCGGAAAACAGGAGAATTTACAGCGCTGTAACGGAATGCTTTTCCTTGACGTCGGCATCATAGGCCCGCACCCACTCCAAAATGCTGCGCAGGGCAATGCCGGACGGCCCGGCGGCGATCCACGGCTTTTGCTCCTCAATCCACGCCGTTCCAGCTATATCCAAGTGCAGCCACGGCGTCTCGCCGACAAATTCCTTCAGAAACATGGCCGCCGTCACCGCGCCGCCCCAGCGTCCGCCGGTGTTTTTAATGTCGGCGATCTGGGAAACGATCAATTCGCGGTATTCGTCATCCAGCGGCAACCGCCAGAAGCGCTCGTCGGAGACCGCCAGCGCGCGCTGAAAGTGCGCATAGGCATCTTCATCGTTGGCAAAGACGCCGGCATTGACGTAGCCCAGCGCCACCACGCAGGCCCCGGTCAGCGTAGCCGCGTCGATCAGATGCGTCGCGCCCAACTGCTTGGCGTAAGCCAGTCCGTCGGCCAGCACCAGGCGGCCTTCGGCATCGGTGTTGATGATCTCAATGGTCTTGCCGGTCATGGCTCGCTGCACGTCGCC
>JAJZMO010000027.1 GCA_021798235.1 Acidobacteriota bacterium
AAAAGCTGCCGCCCGACATGGCCGACGACATCATGCCGAAGAACATCATCATGATCGGCCCGACCGGCGTGGGCAAAACCGAAATTGCGCGCAGACTGGCCAAGCTGACCAACTCGCCATTCTTGAAGGTCGAGGCCTCCAAGTTTACGGAGGTTGGCTATGTGGGCCGCGATGTGGAATCGATGATCCGCGATTTGGTGGAGATTGCCATCGACATGCTGCGCGAGGAAAAACTGGCCGAGGTCGAAGATCGCGCAGAGCTGAACGCAGAGGAGCGCCTGCTGGATCTGCTGTTGCCGCCGGTCGGCACGCAGCCTGCAGCCTCCACCCACGGCACCAACACCGCGCCCGGAGCGCCAGCGGACAACACGCTGCTGTTTCCATCCCCTGCCGCTTCGCAGTCGCAGGACTCACACCAGCGCACGCGCGAAAAACTGCGCCAACAATTCCGTGAGGGCAAGCTCGATGAGCGCATGGTGGAAATCGATGTGCGCGAACGCAACATGCCGTCTTTTGAGGTCATCTCCAATCAAGGCATGGAAGAGATGGACATCAACCTCAAAGACATATTGCCGAACCTCTTCGGTCAGCGCACAAAAAAGCGCAAGATGAAGGTGAACGAGGCCTTCGAATATCTTATTCAAGAAGAGGAGCAGCGCTTGATCGACATGGATCAGGTGACGCGCTTGGCCGTCGAGCGCGTGGAAAACTCCGGCATCATCTTCCTCGACGAGATCGATAAAATCGCCGGACGCGAAGGTGGTCATGGCCCGGATGTTTCGCGCGAAGGCGTGCAGCGCGACATTCTGCCCATCGTCGAGGGCACCACGGTCAACACGCGCTACGGCATGGTGCGCACAGATCACATCCTGTTCATCGCCGCCGGAGCCTTCCACGTCTCCAAGCCCAGCGATCTGATCCCAGAACTGCAAGGCCGCTTCCCCATTCGCGTCGAACTGCAATCGCTGACCGTTGAAGACTTCGTGCGCATCTTGACCGAGCCAAAATCTTCCTTGGTCAAACAGGCCACGGCGCTGCTGGAAACGGAAGGGCTGCGGTTGGAGTTTACGTCGGACTCCCTGGCCGAAATCGCCAACTTTGCTTTTCGTGTGAATGAATCGACGGAAAACATCGGCGCGCGTCGTCTGCATACAATTCTCGAACGCGTCTTGGACGAGATCAGCTTCACTGCGCCCGACGTCTGCAAGTCAGCCAAGGGCGCAGCCTCGGTGCAGAAGAGCCAGCCGGTCACCCTTGCTGCCAGCGCAGAGGTGGTGCAGATGCCGTCGATGGACGCGCTTCCCATCACGGAAGTGGACGGAGCCAATGGCCGCGAGTGGTTTGCGCGGATTGATGCAGACTACGTGCGCAAACAGGTCGCATCCGTGGTGAAGGATCAGGACCTGGCCCGCTACATTTTGTAAACACACACGGGCAGTATTTACGACGCGAGCGCTCTGCGTTGTGCTCATCCTGCATGCGGCGAAGTGTGTGCGTAGCCAGCTTCCCAAGCAGGCCGGGGGATTCTGCGCGTTTCCACCCCAAAAGATACTCACCAATTTGCATGGATGTAGTCCAATGGTGCAGATGGATGTTTCGTCCGCGCCGCAGTACGGCAGCGCACATCAGTACGACTCCCGCTGGAGCGGGAGTGGATGAAAGGCGGCATCATGTTTCCCTTGGGTTTCTCTGCAAGCACTGGTTCTTCAGCCAATTTCCATTCCACAACCTGCAAGGCAATTTTTCTTGGCAGCGCACTGCTCTTGTGCTGCGCCCCGGCACTGGCGCTGCGTGCCGTGGTTCCATCCGAGGAGACAGGCACGCGCGGCGACCACATCACAGTGGAATTTGGACTGGGCGGTACCGATACGGTCGGCAACACCTCAGAGAGCGTTACTGCGCCGGGCTTTGATGTCCTGGCGGGTATTGGGTACCGGCTCAACGAATATCTGAGCATCCCCTTCGAATACAACTTCAGTCTCCACGGAGTTCAAACCGTGGTACTTCAGCAGGCCGGCGAACCGAATGGATATTTTTACTTCAACAGTTTCGCCATCAATCCCACCTTCACCTTTTTCGAAGGCCCCAATTGGGGAGCCTACATCGCGGGCGGCGGCGGCTTCTCCAACAAGGATGTCTCTTTTGGGTACAACACCTACAGCAACTCCAATTGCAGCTCTTTCCGCCGTGGCAGCAACGTAGTGCATGGCGAATACTCTGGATGCCCAGCCTTTCAATCGGTTGCCTCCAATGCCACCAACCAGCCGATGCTGGACATCGGCGGCGGCATCAGCCTGCGCTTTCATGCGCAAGGGCGCGGGCGGCTGTTTCTGGATGCGCGCTATCAAAAGATGTACACGCCCGCAGGCACATTCCCTGGCTACGCCTTTGCTGACAATCAGTTGATTCCGATTACATTTGGAATCCGCTTTTAGCCGCTTGCATGGCCAGGATGCTTCCAGAAAAAATCTCACGAAAATATCGCCCAGCTCAGCAACAAAATCGCCTCTCGCGCGTCGAAACCAATGGACGGCATAGCCTGCCCGGTGCTGCCCCCAGCACCGGCGGGCGTGTTGTTTCTATAATGGAGACTGAGATCGCTGTATCGTTTTGAGAGGATGGGAAATCCATGAGCATGCAAACACACTCCATCAACAAGGCCGCGTGGAAGATTGCACGGTTGGGCTTGGTCTGCCTGCTGGCAGCCGCAGTTGTGCCCGCAGCACAGGCGCAGCGCTACAAAGGGCTGCACTCCGGCGTGATGGGCCACTTGACCTTTGAAGGCGGCGGCGGTGTCACTGCGCCGGTTTCCAGCACGCAGAATTACTCCAACACCGGCTGGAATATGCTGCTCGGCGGCGGCTGGCGCTTTAACAAGCGCTTTGACCTGCTCGCCGAATGGCAATTCAACCGCATGGGCGTCCCCACCGATCTGGCCTTCGCTCAGTCCAGTGGCCAGGCTATCGGCGGCAATGAGCATATTTGGACCACGGGCATTGATGGAAAATACAACTACATCGCCCATACCATTCTGAATGCTTATGTTCTTGGCGGCGGAGGATTTTCTCGTCAGCTTACTTCCTTCACTGCCGGGGTTTTGGTGCCGTGCGGCTATAGCGGTTACAGCGGTTTTAGTGGCTATAGTGGGTTCGGTGGCCCCTGCGTGGGCAACTACAACGTGTCCCACGAATCCAGCAACCAAGGGGCACTGAACCTGGGTACAGGAATGGAATGGCGGTTGTCTCCCTATGAGCGCTACAAAATTTTTCTGGAAGCCCGCTATTTGAAAACCTACACGCCGAATCACGGTTTGCCGCCGGGATACTATGCGCAGTTTGTTCCGGTCACGCTCGGCATTCGCTGGTAGACAAAGCTTCCTGCAGCAAAAAGCGCCCGCATTGGACATCCTCCGATGCGGGCGTTGTTCTGTCCGATGTATTTGCTCTTACCACTGCACCCCGGGATATAAGCTGGGAAGCCGGAAGGCGCGATACTGGTCGAAGCCAGGAGTGGTCGCCTGCCAGGTGATCTGCGGCGCGGTGACTACCACACTGGATCCCGGCTGATATTCCTGCACAATCGCACCGCTCGTCGGTGCGCAAAAATCCGCCTCGTAATCTCCGTTGGGCAACAAATCTGCCTGCCCACCCCAAAAGCTATACATGCTGGCCGGGGGCATGTAGTGGGAGACGAAAGTCGCCGTCTTCGCATTCTCGTCAATCTGCAGCACGGGCACAGTGGAGTATTCACAGGGAGGCGCGCCAGCCGCGCCGCATGTCACTCCTGCGGGGAACTGCCGATCATTTCCGTTGTCAAACGTGCCCAACAGGAAAACTCCGCTGGTATTCGTGCTGAAAAAATTCATGCCATGCTGCGCGTAAAACCAATCTGTGGGATCGGTGCCGCCCACCAGTGTGAAATCTCCCTGATAGCCCAGATGCCACAAAATGTTGCCCGTTCCGGTTCCATCCTGAAAATCAATTTTGACAATCCAGTTCTGGTGGCGCATGGAAAACAGCAGGTCATGGTCGTCTGCCGAGTAGAGCAGCGCGTTGCCATGCGTCCAGTCAGGAAACTGCATCGGGTGGCGATTGACATCCAGATGGTCGAAGGTATTCCACACCCAGTCGGGATTGTAGTTTTGATCGACATCGACCAGCACATCGCCCAGCACGTTGGTCGTGCCCGGAAAGCCCGGAAGATTTGCGAAGGATTGCAAGGTGCTGGCCAGCAAAACCTTGTGCCCATTCGGCAGCGCCAAAAAATCATGGCTGAAGGCTTGCAACGTAAGGTTGAATCCATTCGCCGCCAGCGCCTGATTCAGTTGGGCCATGGTGAGGTCGTGAATCGTATTGCCCGCCAAATCAATCTCCCGCAGATCGTTGAACGTAGTGGGTGGATTGCTGGGCGGAGCCGGTGGCATCAGCAGATTGCTGAACGTTTCCAGATAGAAAAGAAGATGTCCATTCGGCAGCAACTTGATCGGAAACAGCGTTGCCGGTTCGGTCGCCGCGGTTGCGTAGCTGTAGGTCCAGATCACATTGCCCTGCAGATCCGTTGCATAGGCCTGCGCAATGCTGGGAGAAAACGCTGTCGTGCTCGGTTGCAGCGCGTCATACAGTTCAATACCCGGCTGCGGCGTCTGTCCGCTGGGCGTGCTCACCTGCACGGGCGCGGTCTGCGGTGCGGCTCCCGTGGTAAAGGTGTGGTCGCTGTCGGTATAGCTGACGCCATTGGCCAAGGTGACCACAGCCTGCATGTGGTAGGTACTCGACGCACGCATCCCTGCGACCTCAATGTTCACTTCTCCACCGTAGTTGTTCGGTGTGGTGGGTGTGGTCTGCGCCCATGTCTGCAAGGCGTAGCTGGTGTCGGGACCAAATCGCACCGTCACGCTGCCCGGCTGCGGCAGATAGATCGCATACAGCGCGACCAGCGGATTGGCCGTCTGCAACACCTGCCCTGGCTGGATCAGCGCAACCGGAGCCGTGGCGTAGTTGCTCTGCTGGGAGCCGGACAGCGCCGCAGCGACCACAACATTGCCGCTCTGCGTCACTTGTGCGGGCGCGGTGTATGTGCCCGTGGAGTCAATTGTGCCAATGGAAGCATTCCCGCCCGTGACGCCATCGACCAGCCAAACAAGCTGCCCACCACTGGTGTTGCTGGCGGTAAACTGCTGCGTCTGCCCCGGTGCCAACGCCGCATTTTGTGGCGAGATGGTCACCGAGCCTTGCTGCATCGGCGTGGGCGGCGGTGAAGACGGTGGCGGTGGATCGGGCTGCCCCGGAGGATTGGTCCCGGTGGTGGTGGTCGTAGCCGGGCTGCTGCCACAACCCGCAAAACCCAACAGTAAGAAAGCTGCGCTCACCGCAAAAACAGTAAGCCGAATGGGAAATTGTGCTCGTGCCGTACTCAAGATGCGCCTCGCGTGCCGTGCCATGAACCGCTTGCATAGCAATGGACGGCCCGGCTTGAAAATAGTATTGCGGCAGAATGATTTTCTTAAACGCCCACAGG
>JAJZMO010000110.1 GCA_021798235.1 Acidobacteriota bacterium
AGGGAGGGGTTGGGAGTCACAAATGCACCTCAAAGTTCAACTAGGTCGTTCGTGTGGTCGGTAACGACGCACTGCCCTTACCGTAGCAGCGTTGAACGGTGGTGACTGTAAGAGTTTTGTAATTGTGTCTGTACAGAGTTTACCCGGTGGATTACGCGGGAGTTCCGGCGCCAATTTTGCGGCGGGATTCCGGATGCTGTACCTGCATGGCTGCGGTTTGCGTGTACACCATGGCGCAGTTTCTGCCGTTTTGTTTGGCCAGAGCCAGAGCGCGCTCGGCCTCGCGTAGTACCACCAGAGGAGAGCGACCCAAACTCTCTGCAACGCCGATGCTGACGGTGATCTGTACGTCTACGCCATCGACGACAAAGGGACGCCGAGCGATGCTTTGGCGCAGGCGGTTGGCCTGCTGCTCGGCATGTGCGAGCACGCAGCCGGGCAGCGCAAGCAGAAATTCATCCTCATCGACGCGGCCCAACATGTCATAGCTGCGAAGCTGATTGCGTATGCGGCTGATGAGCAAGGGCAGCACCTTATCGCCCAGCACACAGCCGTGCCGCTGGTTCAACGCGCTGAAGCGATCCACATCCAGCAGCAACAGGGACAGCGGCGTGCGCAAACGCTGTACGCGGTCGGTCTCTTGAAAGAGCAGGTCCAGCATTGCCTCTCGCCGCCAGGCTCCGGTCAGCGGATCATGCGTGGCGTGAAACTCCCGGGTAGCGGCGGCGTCGGCCAGCTCATGATAAACGGCCAGCACGCGCTCGCCCGTGCGGATGCGCATGCGCAATTCCGCTTCGCTGACGGGCGTGGCCAAAAACTCATCCATGCCGGCATCGTGGGCCATGGCAACCTGTTCGGCGCTGGGTTTTTCGCTCATCAGCATCAGCCAAAGCTGATGGCGGCGGGCGCGGCGACGAACCTCCAAGGCCACCTCCACGCCATTTAGCAGGGGCAGATTGGCATTCAGCAGGGCCATCTCCGGTGTGCTGGCATCCTGCAGACGCTGCAACGCAGCCAGTCCGCTCTCCGCTGGCTCCACTGTGTACTGCATGGCTTGCAGCATCTTTGTCAGTCGCTCAGCCTGTATGGCATCGGGTTCGGCAAGAAGGATGCGTCGCTCCACCATAGAACCTCAAGGGAAGTATCGGCAGCTTTTAGCGCAAACATTACCGGGCCGCGTCTTTTAGCGAGACGCTGCACAAGTGCGGATCACTCCCGCAGCGGCTCAAGCCTCACTGCAATCCTGGGACGTACGGCGGGACTGAAGTCCCGCCCCTTCCAAACAACAAACTTGTTCAGAGATTCCTTAGCTGCGCCGGAAGAGGTTGAACTGAAAGGATTGCGATTTACCCTGAGGTGTGGTGTGCGTCTGCGGCAGGCTTTGCAGAAGAGCAAAGTGGGAACCAAGTTCCACCGCCAGCGAGGGGCCATCATAGCGCTGCACGGGCAGGCCGCTGCATTTCTCCGGGCCGTCCAACGCGAAGGTTGCTATCACGGCATGGCCGCCCACGGGAATAGTACGCTCTAAAACTCTGCGATAGGCCGCGCGGTCTGCCGCATCCGTTAGAAAGTGAAAGACGGCGCGGTCATGCCAAACATCGCAAGCGGCCAGCACTGGCTCCGCAGTGATGTCGGCTGCCGTCCATACGATTTTCTCCGCCGCCGCACCCATGCGCGCGCGGGCACGCGCCAGTGCGGATTCGGCAATGTCCAAAACCGTAACGGTATAGCCGCGCTCCACCAGCCGCGCTGCCAGTATCGAATTGCCGCCGCCCACATCAATGACGCGGCCACCGGGACAAACTGCGCCGATCAGTCGCAGCGAGAGTTCCGGCTCGCTCTGTGTCCAGCTCATCTCGTCGTCACGTTTGGAGTCGTAGATTGCGTTCCAATGCTCGTGTCGGTTCATCGATACTCACATTTCATTGAGAAACTTTTGCCCAGCACGCAGCAGGGCACGCAGAATTGCAAGGCTGTCTTCTTCCGTACCTTTTTCGAATTGTTCCCCGGAATGGCCGATCGCGTTCGTCAGATGCGCGACAACTCCCACTGCTACATTTTTGGCTGTGGCGAAAGCGAAGAGTGCTGCCGCCTGCATTTCCACCGCAAGTACACCGGCACGGGCGTGGCGATGAATTTGTTCTTCGGTTTCCCGGTAGGGCGCATCCGTTGTCCAAACTGGCCCAAGCACGGTCGTGCCCAACTGGCTGAGTTCGACATGTAAATGCGAGACAATCGGCGGCGTGGGACAGGCAATGGTCTCTGTGGCTGGCAGATAGTGCAGCGATGTACCTTCGTCACGCACCGCGCTGGTGGCAACCACGAAACTTGGCAGGGGCAGAGTGGGGGCAATGCGTCCGGCAGATGTCAGGCCTAAAACAAGCTGCACTCCAGAAACGCGGAGTTGCTCCGCGATCAATACTGCGTACGGTCCGCCGATTGTGCGCGCAAGGATGCCGCAGCGGACGCCATCCACTTCCACCATATACATGGTGGTATGGAAACAGGCCCATGGAAGAAACGGCGTCGCTATGTCCTGCTGCACCAGCCAATCGGTCAAATCCCCGTCGAAGTCCAGCACGCAAAGGGCGGGCACGTTCACGTCTTGCAGCGCCTTGGAAATACGCACGGACTGCACCAAATCCTCAGGGGTAAATGCCGAGGGCGCATTCAGTACGTGATCGAAGAGCGGATAGGATTTCTGCATGTTCATGGGGCACGTTCCAAGGACGCAGCGACTGTCCTTTATTCCGCGAAATCCACCCGCACGGGATGCGGAATAATGCCGCGTTCGTGGCCCAGTTCCAGCAAGCGCCGGATGGCCGTGCGGCCATCTTCGCCGTAGTCAATCGTGCGCTCATTTACATACATACCGACGAAGCGGTTGGCGTCTGGCGCATCCAAGTCTCGGGCAAATTGCATGGCGTGATGCAGTGCGTCCTCACGATGATCCAGTGCATAGCGAATGCTGGCGCGCAGTGCATCGTTAATTTTCCTGTGCAGCTCCGCGCCCAGGCTGCGGCGGATGGCGTTGCCGCCCAACGGCAGCGGCAGGCCCATCTTCTCGCGCCACCATTGTCCAGCATCCAGCACCAGGTGCAGGCCGTCGCGCGCATAGGTCAACTGGCCCTCGTGAATGATGAGTCCGGCATCAAACTTGCCGGCCAGCACCTGTGGAATGATCTGGTCAAAGGGAACAATTTCCGTCTCCACGCCGGGCAGAATGATGCGCAGCGCGAGATTCGCCGTGGTCAGCGTGCCGGGAATGGCGATGCGTGTGCGGCTTGCCTGTTCGAGCGTCATCGGACGGCGCGCAACGATCATCGGGCCGTAGCCCTCGCCCACGCTGCCGCCGCAGGGCATCAGCGCGTAGTTGTCCTGTAAATACGGATAGGCGTGAAAGCTGACGGCTGTCACGTCATAAAACGCTTCGCGCATTGCGCGCTGGTTCAGCGTCTCAATGTCGCACAGTGTGTGCGTAAACTTCAGCCCGGGCACGGTCACCTTGTCCGTGGCTAGGGCGTAAAACATGAAGGCGTCATCAGAATCGGGGCTGTGCGCGATGGAAATCTCTCGAACGGGCGTGGCGGTGGCAAGGGTCGTCATAATGATCTCTAGTCTTCAGGATAATGCAGAGTCATCGGGAGTGGAATGGCAGAAGCTATTGCTTACGGTTTGGATTGAAAAAAAGCAGGGCAACTTATGGGGGAACCGAAAAGCTATAGGAATGTTTGCGCAGTCTGCTTCCGATGAATGCAGCGACGGCGCGGAACTCTTCCGCGCCGTTGCTATTTAGAATTGCGAGCAGGCGATTATGCGCTGAAGGAAGAGCCGCAGCCGCAGGTGCTCTTGACGTTGGGGTTTTCAAACTTAAAGCCAGCGGATTCCAAGGTTTCGACGTAATCGACAACGCATCCGTTCAGATACGTGGCACTGGTGGCATCGACAAAGACCTTGATGTCGTCGAATTGGTAGACCTTGTCCATCATGCCGGGCTGGTTTTCAAAGGACATGGAGTATTGGAATCCAGAGCAGCCGCCACCGACGACGCCGATGCGCAGTCCAGCGGGCAGCGGGTCCTGCGTGGCCATGATCTCCCGCACTTTGGTTGTAGCCTGTGGGGTGAGCGTAACGGAACGGGGGCTGGCGGATTCGGTTGGGGAAGCAGTTGCTGCTGGGGTCGCCATGGGTCAGTCTCCTTGCGTAGGCACCTGCTTGTGCCAACACCTACGCTGTACCTATTCTACGGCGATTTGCGTCTGCAAACAAACGCGTGCTCGATTGCAGTCCCTGTGCGGAGTAGGCGCGAGCGTCCGGTCTGTGATATTCTCTTGATGAAGTTCTCTGCATTGTCTGCATGGAAATTTCTTCGCATCTGCGCACCCGCGCATCAGGTTTGGACGCGTAGCTCAACTGGCAGAGCATTCGACTCTTAATCGACAGGTTGAAGGTTCGATTCCTTCCGCGTCCACCAATCTAAATCATTCCCTATCAATTAGATACCGACTGCGCACCGATGGCTTTATTTCCCTCTTTTTCCAAAACCTGACCAAAAACCTGACCAAACTTTTTTCGCTGGTTCCGCTGGTTGATAATTTCGCGTAGTGGCTCCAGTTCCTGATGTTGATACGGCTCCATCGGTTTCAGATCAACATGTCCCATGGACTTGGCGACGGCGAAGGCGTTGCGGCTTTTCTCCATCGTGTACGTGCCATAGGTATGCCGCGCTGAGTAGGGAACCAGCTTCTTGTCCAGCCCGGCGCGATCCCGAGCTGTTTGGAAGCCCTTGGCAATGGTCATCAAGTGGCCGGATTGGGAGCGAGTCGATGGAAACACCCAGCCCTCTTTCCGTTCTCCGCACCACTGTCCAAGCATCGTCTTGACCCGTTCGCTCATTGCCACAAAGCGCCGCGCCTTTTCTGTTTTGCCTTCCGGTATCCAGATACGGTTTGCGTCCCAATGAAGGTTTTCAATCCGCATCGGGAACACTTCGTCTGGGGGTAGTGTCCTAATTTGAAATCCACAGGCTTAAACTCCACTCGCGGCAAGTAAAGCGTTACGCGCCCATTCTGACACTCGCTGATTGCTGGCCTTTGCTGCGGCTTCAATTTGCTTCTTCTCATCCGCGCTCAAGCGCACTTGCACCTTTCCCGCTTTCGCAGTTCCCTTTGGTAGTTTGGGGCGTCCGACTTTCTTAGGCTTCGCTTGCGGCATTGGCTCTAAACTCCTGAACGATGAAAGCTCTCACGGCGTCCACTGGCGAAAGTGCCGGATGAATGCGGAGAACTGTAACGGGGCGGAACGGCTGCTCCGCATTGCCTGTATCGTGGTGCCACGCATAGACGGTATCTGTCTTTGGGTGGCCTTTGATGCTAAGAGCTTATCCGTAAATAGAAACAGTTTGCCTCCAGCAGATGATGGCGGCGGCCAGCGATAGAAGTGCAACGTAGCTGGCCTCTGTTTTCTCGAAGCTGACCAGCAGTTTGCGAAAGCGATTG
>JAJZMO010000082.1 GCA_021798235.1 Acidobacteriota bacterium
CCGTGCGCATTGGGCACGATGCGATACACGAGGCCGCGGCCATCACTGCCCGCGTACAGCGTTCCCTCCGCGCCAAAGAGCAGGCAGCGAATGTGCTGCTCGGCGCTGGTGAAGTATGCCTCCGACTGCGCGGCTGGCTGTTGGGGATTGACGCGATAGATCGCCGCAGGCCCGCCGGTGGCGATGTATAAGCGTCCCTGTGCGTCGAAGGCCAAGTCCCAAATATAGGTGGGCCTGGTGCGGATCTTTTCCGTGTCGAAGACAACCGTCGGCTGCGTGCCCGGCTTGGCGCTGGGGTCGATGCGATAGACCTTGCCGTGGGGCAGCGTGGCTGCGTACAACAGGCCATCCGGCCCCAGACGCACGGACTGCACCGAGACGGCATTTCCCAGCGCTTTTGTATCCAACAATGTTGTGGCGTTACCGTTGGGAGCCACCTTGAGCACCAGAGCCGGGGAGCCGGTGCCAAGATATGCGTTGCCATTCGCATCGACAGCAACGGCCCACACATCTGCGGCAGACGTGGTGAGCAGCTCTTGCGCAACGGGCGCAGGCAGCAGCGCGCCATCGCTGGCGATGGCCACGCCGACGGGCGTGCCTTTTTCAAAAGCGTCGGTGGTGGACTGCGACCAGAGCCGTGTGCGCTGTGCGTACAGCGGCAGGGCCGCCAAAGTGCAGAGAAAAATTCCTGTGCGTAGGCAACGAGAGGTCATTCGAACTCCAAACCCATAGGGTGCGGTCATTATGGTTGCAACTCCAACGAGAGAATCTGGGAGCCATCGACGACAGTGTCCACGGCAGCTGAGCCGAGCGGCACCGCTGTCTGTCCCTGCATCGTCACAGCGCCGCCGTTGCCATCGGCGGATTGCAGCACGTTGGCCATGGAGAGCGGCACGGCGGGCAACAACGCGCCATTGATTGTGGCCTGCGTCTGCGGCTCCAACAGCGTGACGTAGAGGTGGTCATTCGTGTGCAGTTCGTTCAAGCGCGCGATGGTGGTGCGCAAATCCAGTTGTTGCGCTGAGGGCACGGTCAGTGGGCTGATCATTTGGTCCAGCAGTGCGCCGTTGCTGACCAGCAGTTGTACCGTGCCGGCGTGCAGCGTTGCGGGCAGGCGCACAGGGATGCGCACCACGCGCGGCGCTTGGCGATAGGGCAGCAGCGTCGCTTCCACGGTAACGGTTTGGCCCACGTGTGCGATGGGGTCAATGACACGCGCCTGTTGTAGCGTGGCCGTGCGCCGCCCGGCAACCTGCTCGAAGTCCACTTGCAGGGAGCGCACCGGCGGTAGCTGCCGCTCATTTCCGTAGAGCAGGCCAAAGCGCTGGCTGATGGCCATGGCTGCCGCTGCGCTGGGCGGCAAGTGCGCATTGGGCGCGAAGAGGTCGTTGAGAATGACCGAGGGCGCGCCATCAAAGGCAATCACGCCGTGCATGCGATAGCTGGCCTGATCGTTGTATCCGTTGGTGCCGAGCATGGCCTGATACACCGAGACGGTCACCG
Source organism: Acidobacteriota bacterium (assembly GCA_021798235.1). The sequence goes on from JAJZMO010000082.1 coordinate 1,504, forward strand.
CTCCCGGAGTCAGGCGGGGATGTTCTGCGACGGAAAAGTGGTAGGTGTGCGGCGCATCGACTCCGTGCATCGTTACTGTGACCGGCAACATGGGAGCGATCGCGCCCAGCTGCCCTAAAATTCCCGAGGCGCGGTCGCCGGTAAATGCGCCCACGGTCTCCGTGGTGTTGATGATCTTGACCGGATCCAGCGGCGAAGCCACCGTGGCTACGACTTCAGCCTTCGTCATGGGCAGATCAATGTCGCCGTACTGGGTTACCGGATGCCCGCAGGCCAGCAATTGTTTTGCGTCGATGTACGTTACCGTGCAGGTGGCCGACATATTCAGGTCCCCTTGCACAATGATGGCGCTGATGGCCGAGCCGGGCAGTATCGCGCCGGGCTGCTTTGCGTTGGGATCGGATCCGCCAATGCCGGTTGAATCGGAGACAAAACCCAGCGAGTGAAATTGATTTTGAAACAGCGCAATCGCCTGCGGTGAATAGCCATCCAAGGCCAGCGGCGCGGCAATGGGGGCAATCAGTGGCTGCGCCTGGGTTGCGCCAACGGCGGTTGTCGCCAAGGGAGCGGCTGCATCCGTAGAGATCACTGCATCGGTCGCGGCAGGTGCGTTGGGTTGCAGGACGCGCAACATTTGTTCGATCGGCGTGATGCCGGCCAACGGCTCTTTGCTGAACTGGCCGATGCGATAACCGATTGCGCCCAGCAGTTTGCCATCAATATAGACGGGGCTGCCGCTCATGCCTGCGGCCACGCCGGTGTATTCGGGCCGACTGCCCTGCAGCCGCGCCAGTATCATATCTTTGCCCGGCCCAATGGCGTCATGCAGGATGCCGAGAATCTCCACCTGCATTGGCTCCGGCTGCGTGCCTGTAAAAACGGTGTAGGCTGTGCCGTGCAGGCCCGCGTGTACGTTGGCCAGGGGAAAAATGTTGGCCGCGTTGCTCGGCGGCGGGGTGGTGGATGCCGTTTGCGCAACGGTTCCAGGCGCACCCAGCAGGCAGGCTGTGAGCAGGCAGACGAAGACAGATTGGCGGCGCAGCATCAGGCGAAGGGATCGGAGCAATTGCGGCATCGTTATCAGAGTAGTGCCTGCGGGCGGCTTTGCGATAGTCCAGCAGCGCACAGGGGGTTCTTGGCCGTGTATCTTGTCTCTGCGTGGGGAGTATGCGAAGATCATTCGTGCAGAAATCATCTTTTCTAAAATGAATTAGATTTCGATACTTTTGAGAAGAGGCGTGACAATGCGCAGTGCGTTCCTTGGCATGGATATTGGCACCGGCGGCACGCGCGCCGTTCTGGTGGATGCGAACGGCAAAGTCATCGCATCGGCTTCCAGTGAACACGCGCCCTTCCGCGCCACCAGCGATGGCTGGGCCGAGCAGGACCCCGCCGACTGGTGGCGCGCCGCGCAAGAGGCCATCCGCGCTGTACTGGTTGCGAGCAAGTTGCTGGCCAGCGACATCGCCTGCATCGGCCTGACCGGCCAGATGCACGGAGCGGTGCTGCTCGACAAGGCTGGCGCGGTGTTGCGGCCCTCACTAATCTGGTGCGACACGCGCAGCACGCCGCAGTGCAACTGGCTGCACGCCACGATTGGCCGCGAGAAGTTGATCGAGCTGACCTGCAACCCCGCGCTGCCCAACTTCACGCTGACCAAGCTGCTGTGGGTGCGCGACCATGAGCCGGAGATTTATGCCCGCGTCGCTCACCTGCTTTGCCCTAAGGATTATGTTCGCTATTGCCTCAGCGGCAGCTATGCAATGGACGTGCAGGAGGCCAGCGGCACGTTGCTGCTCGACGTCACGCATCGAGCTTGGTCGAAGGAAGTGGCGCAGGCCTCCGGCGTGCCGTTGGAGTGGCTGCCGGAACTCTTCGAGTCGCCCGACATCTGTGCCCAGCTGAGCGCCGATGCTGCCGCCAAAACTGGCCTGCTGGCGGGCACGCCCATCGTGGCTGGCGCAGGCGACCAGGGTGCAGGCGCGGTCGGCATGGGTATTTTGAAGCCCGGCGCAGTCAGCGCCACCATCGGCACATCGGGCGTGGTCTTTGCCGCAACGGATCGTCCGGTGCGCGACCCCGGCGGACGCCTCCACACTTTTTGCCACGCCGTTCCAGGCCGCTGGCACGTTATGGGCGTCACCCAGGCCGCAGGGCTTTCCCTGCGCTGGTACCGTGATACCTTCTGCCCCGGCACACCGTACAACAAGCTCAATGAACTCGCCGTCAAAGTGCCCGCAGGCAGCGAAGGACTCTTTTGGACGCCGTATCTGGTCGGCGAGCGCACGCCGCATTTGGACCCGGAGGCCCGCGCCAGCTTTATCGGCCTGACCGCCGCGCATGGCCAGGGCCACTTGGTGCGCGCCATTCAGGAGGGCGTCACCTACAGCCTGCGCGACACCTTCACTTTGTTTGCGGAGTTGGGCATTCCCGTCCGTGGCAGCGTGCGCCTGGGCGGCGGCGGTGCGCAGGGAGCACTGTGGCGGCAGATTCAGGCCGACATCTATGGCCATCCCGTTGAAATTCTCACGGCTGAAGAAGGTGGAGCCTTTGGAGCCGCGCTGCTGGCCGGCGTCGGTGCAGGCGCGTGGAAGGATGTGGACGCAGCCTGCGACGCAGCCCTGCACGTCGCGGAGACCTTGCAGCCCCAGCCGCAGAACCGCTCCGCCTACGAGCACGGCTACGCTACCTATCGGAAAATTTATCCGGCCACACGCAGCCTGCGCGGATAAATAGCAGCATTTTTTTGTTGATCCATTTGGGATTGGCATGAGAAACTCGCCGGGATTTCCCCGAGATGAGAATTCATGTCATTCCCGATTGGATGCTGCAATATTTGGGCGTCCCGCAAAAATGGCGACGCCATGCCGACGCGTTTCTCTCGGCGGGCTTGGCACTGTTCCTTGCGCCTGCGTTGATCCACATTCCGCACGTGTGCTTGTTTCAGTGGCTCTTGCACATCCCCTGTCCGGGGTGCGGAGTCCTTCATTCCATTCAATCTTGTTTAGGCTTTCACTTCGCAGCAGCCTGGCGCTGGAATCCGGCAGGCATCTTTGTCGCTGGGGCCTTCGTGCTGGAGATGTTGCTGCGCCCGCTGGCCATCGCCCGGCCATCTGCGGGTTGCTTTGTCGAAAAAGCCTTGGACTATGGCGCATCGGGAACAATTGCAGCGTTGTTGTGCGTATGGTTGGTCAGAGTGATGGGAGGAATTTATGGCGTACATATCGTGCCCTAAATGTGGGGTGCTGAATCAAAAGGCCGGTTTCCCCGCGTGGGTCATTATCGTGTCCATCTGTTTTTTTCCGGTTGGATTGCTGTCGCTGCTGGCTGGGCGCAAACCCAGCCGATGCACGAGCTGCGGCTTTATGTGGAATGCGTAGTGGGCGACATGAACGCCTACCGTCCCACGGGAATCGACAGTGCCAGCCCCGTGGAGCGCGTGGCTGGATCGACGATCGGCGTGGCCGTGCCCAGGATGCGTGCGACCACGCCTGGCTTGCCGGGCCGGTACAGTGCGCGATGGTTCAGCACATAGCTGCCGGTTAAAAATCCAATCGACTGGCCGATCAGCACATCCGAGGGGAAGTGGTCCCGCGCCAGCACGCGGCAGATGCTCACCGTCTCCGCAAATCCATAAGCGGGTGCGACAACATACCAGTGGGGATATTCGCCAGCGATCACGCGCGCAATCGACATGCTGGCTGTGGCGTGGCCCGATGGAAAGGAGGAATCCCACGACCAGCCCGTCGAGGGTGTCGTCCAAAAATCTCCATTGCCGTTGCCCTGGTAGGGACGCTCGCGGTTGGTGGCCAGCTTCAGGCCCAGCGTCACCGTGCCTGAATCCAGAATCGCCTCGGCGGCCAAGCGGCCCGTCTCCGCCAGTTTAGGATTTTTGATTCCCAGACCCAGAAAATAAATGCTGGCGCTCTCGCCGCCGGTGATCCAGAACTCACCCATCATGGAGATGTTGCTGGCCGTGTTCATGCGGCTGGT
>JAJZMO010000052.1 GCA_021798235.1 Acidobacteriota bacterium
CATCGTCCGCGTAGATCTGCATCTGTTGCGCAAAAAACTAAGAGAGTATTACCGGGAAGCTGGCAAGCACGATCCATTGCAGATCGTTTTGAACGCAGGCAGTTATATCCCAGAGTTTGTACCCGCCAGCGAAAAAGAGTGCATGGCTACAGCTCAAAACGATACCCCGACCCAGAACTGCCCTGAAGAATATACTCTTCCAGACATTGCATTGACGCAGCCAAATTCCTCCACTGGGGTCCCGCTACACACAGCTTCATTCGATGCGTTTGCAAAATTTCCCTATTGCTCCCAACTTAAAGTTTGTCTGGCCGCTACAGGCTTCGCATTTCTGGCATTGCTGACCAGCCTCCTGATCTTTGTAATCCTTTCTATCCACCGCGCACCTACCTTACTCTTCATCCAGAAAATGCCCACGCCCGCCAGGATACTTCCAGCCACAGTCCTGAAAGATCTGAAGCTGGGATCTTCTCCGGATACGCTTCTGGATGGAATCAGGATTCGTTGTGGCAGCAGCGCGGACTACATTGATTCCGCGGGACTGCGCTGGCAAGGCGATCGCGACTTCACCGGAGGAACCCCCTACGCGCGCCCCGTCCAATCCATCCAGCGCTCCACAGATCCCGCACTGTATAGCTATGGCAGGCAGGGGGTTTTTCAATATGACATTCCCGTTGGATCCGGATCCTACGAGGTGCATCTGCTATTTGCTGAGACGCAGCCCGGCGTGGAAGATGGCGTGCGCGAGGTCTCCTACACCGTGGGATTGGGCCAGGCGGACTCCATTGACGTCGTCTCCGACGCCAGTGGGCCAAGGGCTGCCACCGAGCGGGTCTACGCGAATGTTCGCCCTGGCGATAACGGAAAAATTCACCTGAACTTTTGGTCGACTGACAGCATTTTGAACGCCATTGAAATTCTGCCCGACAAGAATGGAAAACCGCAGCCGGTTCGCATCTCCACACTGCACCATCTTTATGAGGACATCTCCGGCGGACATTGGCTTCCCGACCGCTACTATCTTGGAGGTCGGAACGTGGAGCACGCATTTGCGCGCAATCAGGATGCTCCACCGCTTTTAACGCGAGAACGGTATGGCAATTTCAACTATGCCATCCCCGTCGCCAAAGGCTACAAATATCAACTCACGCTTTACATGTCCGAGCATTACTGGGGAGAGCGCTATTCCGGACTGGGCGGTCCGGGCAGTCGCATCTACACCGTACGCTGCAACGGTGACGATCTGCTGAAGAACTTTGATCTGGTGGCCGTACAAAAGGAGAGCAGCGCTGTAGCGGTCCGCTTCCGGAATCTAGTTCCCGATGCCTCCGGCAAATTGATTTTGAGCTTCGTTCCCGTGGTCAACTACCCCTTGGTCAATGCGTTTGAGATCCAGCCAGAATAGCGCATCGGCATAAATATACTTAGCTAACCCAAGAGATATGCGTATTATGTATACGCCATGTCCACTCCCGTACAATTTGAAAAGCGCGAATTAATACAAGTGGATTGCGACATTCTGCCATTGGTGTCAGACGCGCTTCCCCATTCGGATGGACTGATTGCAATGCTGAAAGTTTACATGGATCGTTCGGCTAAACGGGATACCACCGATGAAGTAATGTGTGTTGCATCCGTTATTTTCAAGCCAACTGCATACAAGCAATTCGTCAGGCATTGGAATCGAATGCTAAAGGCATGGGGGGCAGATACTTTCCATGCGAAAGAGTTCTACCCAGGCAGCGGGATATTCAAAAGGGATACTGCGGAAAAGAAACTTAGGTTTGAAGAAGATTCGCGGCGAATTCCTGAGATGATTGCAAAGGCTATTTCGCGCATCTTGATCGTTTCCTTTCGCCCAGCAGAGTTCATGGCATCTGCGCCTGAAGCGTGGAAAGCATTTGGCGACAATCTCCATTCTTTAGCTGTGCAGGCGTGTCTATTAAGCAATGGAGACTGGCTAAAGAATAAGAAATGTTCTTTTGAGTCGTTCGCATATTTCATGGAATCAGGAGATGAAGGCGAGTCCGAAGTATTGAGAGATGTGGCGCGTCTGAGATCGCACGAAAAAACCGCTAAGCACATCAAAGTCGCATCTTTTACCACAGTGAACAAGGGTGTAGCTAAAGGACTTGAGGCAGCAGATTGCGTTGCATGGCACTGGAACAAGTATTACATGGACAGCGTAAGGCCTGAGCGCGTCAGGTATCCCCGCAAAGATTTTCTCTTCTTGGCTAACGCCGCGAGAGGAAAGTGCCAGTGTATATTTGCGAGCGGCGACGACCTAAAATATCTATTTTCTCTTTCTGAACAAGATGGCGGACTAAGGATTAGCAATATGCAATGTGACATGAATCAAGTTTCAATTATGAAAGGTGCCGAAGAGCTAGAAGAGCATTCTTCGCAGTTGCTTCCCACGTCTGATTTACGTCCTGCTGCTCTTTTTTGGGCTGCTGCGGATCTGCCAGAGCGGCTAAGACCTCAGTTTCGTATTTCAGAGGAAGACGTTTTAGCGTTTCGTGCATCGCAAGCAGCAAGCGTTGATTAGCGATGACGATTTCCAGTTGTTTTTCAAGAACAACACTCAAGTTGAAGAATACTGCTTTTTCGTGATCGGTCATTAACGAACTACTCCTTTTGCGATTGCGCTATGATAACACCATGAAGACCTCACCCGACAGCCCTGAATATCAGAACTTCACGAACCTTTTGCGCCGAATCGTGACGGTTCCCCATGCGGAGATTAAGCGGCGCATAGAGGATGAGCAGGCAACGAAAGACTGGACGCGGGAGAATGGGCAGCCGGAACACCGTCACCGGCCTATCGTTTCCCCCGATTCTGTCGCCTCATCCAGAAGCCGCTCTTCCCGCATCTGACCTTACCCACACGCCGTTTCTCCAACCTTGCCGGTCAGTTCTGCATAGGTCAGTCTCTTTCCTGAAATCTGCGATACAGCCAGCATAAAGCGGTCATAATCGGTCAATGGATTGTCTTTTGTTGTGCGGTTGTTATAGCGAAACGCTTGCTCATCTACATATCGGTGAAGGTGGAATGGTTCTACGGCAACGTAGGTTCCGTTTAATCCTCGCTTGAGCAGACTCCAGAAATTCTCTATTCCCTGAGTGTGAACCTGCCCACGAACGTATTCTTGTATATGCGTCACGGTTTCGTGGACGTAATCTTGTTCCGCTAGATTGTCATAACCAGTCCACCCATCGGTATAAACGGTTGAGCCTTTCTCAATCGCGTTCAAAATCTCCCGCTGCAAGACTTCACGCTTGGCGTTTGGAATGACCTTGGCGCGGACTTGACGGCTCTCTCTGTCCAGCATTCCCATCACAGTCATTTTCTTATTGGCATGGATGCCGTTTTGCATCTTGAGCCGTTGCTTCGCGTGCATATTCTTTGGCTTGCCGCCGATGAAAGTCTCATCGACTTCGACTGGTCCGCGCTCAGGGCCTCCAAACATCTCCAGTGAGCCATTGGCGAGCGCATAGCGAATCCGATGCAGCATAAACCATGCGCTCTTCTGTGTTACTCCGATATGCCGCGCAATCTCATAACTGGAAATACCATTCTTGCAATTTGCGACTAGCCATATTCCAATAAGCCACTTATCGAGGCCTATAGGCGAATCCTCGAATACTGTCCCAGTCTTGGCGGTGAACTGTTTGCGGCAAGCAGCGCACTTCCAGCGCATCTGCTTTGCCAACCAATAATGACGTTTTTTGCCACAATAAGGACAGATAGGCTCATCGCATCCCCAGCGCATTTCCTTGATAATGGCAATGCAGTTCTCAGGCTTTTCGTAGTAGCGGATAGCATCTGTAAGTGTCTTAGGGTTTTCCATGACTCTTACAGTATCGAACCGCTTGCTGGGTTTGTCAAGTATATTTATGCCAGCGCATCTAATTGAAAAATAAATATATTTAACGTTAATTAAACTCCTGCGGCCCCACCCTTGGCTCCCCGTCCGGCTCTGGGGAGCGCTCACGGTCTTGCATCTCATTTTGTTCCCAGCAAGATCACGAAAAAAATCCCTCTTTCCCGGACAAAATTTAACGTGAACCCGGACCTTCGCATCGGAGAGTCGCGCACACGCCGCGTGGTTAATTTAGCAGGTCTTAACTTCCCATCGATCGAAACCAGAGCGGACAATACACCTGGTTATGGGACTCTTTGTAGGACTCCTGCCTGCCGAGAAATAGCTCCAAGCGGTACGACAACGACGCCCAACAGCAAAACCCAGTGTCAATTCACATTCAACGATTCGACATTAAGGAGAACGTGTACACGCATGACCAGAATCCGATGTTTCGCATTCACTCCACTTCCTTTGATCCTGCTATTCCTCGTAGTGGGATTGCTAACCGTTTCCTCAGCCCACGCCACAACGGCAACAGCCGCCGACGGCGGCATCGTCTGGTGCAATGGGTATCTTCCTCCACCACAAACCGCAGCATCCCTCAACGCATTTGTCTATCCGGCCATCGCGGGATATAGCGCCGACACGGCTCCCGATGGATTAACCGCCAATCCAAACAATGCGTGGGATGCCTGGCAAACAAATCCAGCTATTAATAATCCTGCGCCAGCCAGCGGTACTCCGGCCAACCCATCTGGTCTTTACCCTGTAAACTCGAACGCCTTGGGTGTGACGGCGGAAACCGTTGTGCCGACAGCTCCGACCGCTCTAGATGATCGGTATGCCATACAGCTTGACTACTGGAATTCCATTGCGTCCGGTCTCGCCATTGATGAATACGACTCGAAGACAGGCGCGATCGACGGCACCACCACCCCCGGTTCCCTGGGATATTCCACCGGAAGCGCGTGCGTTCTGGTTTACCCCGGCGGGAGCAATGCAGGGGAATTTGTCATCACCTATCCGGCAAACCCCTCGCAAAGCCAGGACAATTTACTTGCAAACTATGGAGTAAACAACACAACCCAACCGGCAGCGGACAAGGTGCCCTCAGAGTCAGCCTGGGCAATAGCGCATCCCCAATCCTTCCCGTATGGCAATACAGCGAATCCTGCTGTTGGTTCAAGTGCAAAAACTGCGGAGCCTCCGTACTACTACGGTTCTGCTGCCGGAGGTCCCACGGGATATGTCTCTACGTACAAAGGCTGTGCTTGGGACGAAAACAGTTGCACGGAAGGCTCAGCCGTAGTGCCGAGTACTGCCACGACTCCCCCACCTCCCAATCCAGATTGGAATGTGTTTCCGGAAGTGCTTTCCAACATCACCAGCATTCCCACTACATGGAACATTATTTTCAACAGCACTTATGGAGATCCAAAGCCTGCCGTGGACGATGGTACCCATGTCTGGGATGCTTCCTACGACATCTGGTTCGACACGACCGGCAAAACAGGTGTCGGCGTGGGACCGGGACAATACGGAACCGCTCGTGGACAGAACGACGGTCTCGAAATCATGGTTTGGATGAACAGTCAGCACAGCTATGTGGATGCTCCCG
>JAJZMO010000280.1 GCA_021798235.1 Acidobacteriota bacterium
ACTCAGCGCCCCCAGAACTGCGTCACCTGCTCATGCATCGGCTGTGGCGAGGAGGGCACGGCGTTGAACATCTCCTCCACTGGTCCCGATGGAGAAGACAGCATCAATTTCGCGCCCTGATCTGTCACTACAGAAAACGCGGCTCACCGCTACCTGACTTCTATTTACGACTGTAGTACTACCTAGTGTACTGGTGCACACGCCCTTGATGTGGAAACCCGCGTTACGCAACGCTAATGGGCTGTTTATGCTCCATTAACGGAGCCGACTGTAGGGTTGCATGAGGAGTGGCGGATATATGCATATAGAGCATATTTGCATAGAGATGGCCACGGTACTCCTTGCGTGCAGTTCCATCGGCTTCATGCTATTTGTACTCAACAAATTCCATCGTGAGTCACAAAAGGTCAAGCAACATCGTGATAAAACATGGTCTTCTTAGCGAGAAGACGGCCCACAGCTATTGATCGCCAATGTCCGATTTTTTGGTGAAGGGGCACGGAAATCTGGTGTTGCACGATCAGCTGTGTCTGCGGAACACAACGCAGACACACCTCATCGGGTTCGTTATGGAGATATATCTGTGAAAGGTATCGTAATCGCAACAGCTCTTCTGGTAGGAAGCGTTGGCATTTCAGCGCAGGCTCAACAAAACACGGCTGGCTCGCCCCCTAAACCGGCAGATGCACGCACTCGGACGGTTCTGCCACAGACTGCACTGGAACCGGCCGCAGCCCCCCTTAGTTCGCCGGCCATCACAGGCCCTCTACAAGCTGCGCATCCCATCACGTTGAACGGCGGGCCGTTAGGAAAACTGTACCTTGACGGCGTACTTAGTGGAATGGGCATGGTTCAAGGAAGCCACGTCGCGGGCGATAGCTCCTCGGAAGCTGCGCTCTCTGACGGCCAGATTTTCCTGCAAAAAGCAGAGGGCTGGTGGCAATTCTACGTTCAGGCAGGAGCATACAACATCCTTTCCCTGGGTGCGCCGTTTGTTGCAACCGGCAAGCAGGTCAATGATCTTTATGGTCCGGTACCTGTTGCTTATCTGAAGCTCGTTCCGGCGAAGAACGCCTCCATTGAAGTCGGAGCGCTGCCCACTTTGATAGGTGCAGAGTACACGTTCGATTTCGAAAATATGAATATCGAGCGAGGATTGCTTTGGAACCAGGAGAATGCAATCAATCGTGGCGTTCAAGTGAATCAGTCGATCGGTAAGCTTGCGTTGTCGTTTAGCTGGAATGATGGTTATTATTCAAATCGCTACTCATGGCTCAGTGGATCAGCCACTTATACAAACGGCGCACAAAGCTTTTCATTTGTCGGAATGGGAAATCTGGGGCATACCGCATTTCAAACTATCGCCACGCCCGTACAGAACAACAGTGTTATGTATGCGCTAGAGTATGCATATACCAAAGGGAAGTGGATCATTCAACCCTATTATCAATATACCGATGTGCCGTCTGATTCCTCGATTGGCATCATAAAGGGAGCCACAACCCAGGCAGGAGCAGTTCTGATAAGCCGTACTCTGGGTCACGGATTTTCACTCGCTGGCCGCGGCGAATATATCGCAAGTAGCGGAAGTGCAGCCGAGAACGCGCAGAATTTGTTGTACGGCCCGGGCAGCTCCGCTTGGTCTGCCACGATAACGCCCACCTACCAACGGCAGCGTTTCTTCGTACGCGGGGAAGCGTCAGTCGTTCACGCGACATCCATTACGAAGGGAGATGCCTTCGGCACAGCTGGTACAAATTCAAATCAAGCGCGCGGTGTTATTGAAATTGGCTTTCTGTTTTAAGGCCCCCCTGAAGAACTCCCCGATCCAGAGCTGTGGTGGGTAATGTGGAGTGGAGGAGAAGATCGCGCATGCGGCAGATGACGTTGGCCCAGCAAGCGGAGTTTCAGCGCGATTCGAAGAAGACCCGTCGGGAGCAGTTTCTGGAAGAGATGGATGCGGTGATGCCGTCGGCCGGGTTGTTGGCTTTGGTCGCGCCGCATTATTCGAAGAGCGAGATGAGCCGCAAGCCTGTGGGGCTTTAGATCATGTTGCGGGTTTACTTTCTGCAGCAGCGGTTGCCGGATCGAGAGCTTCCTCGGCTTCGTCCACCTTGCCTGCCCTCACATGCTGCTCGCATATTTATGAGGCCAGTTCTAGCATCTACAACTGCAGTATTAGACGCTTGAGGAAGTGACAATGCGGGTCAGGAATGCCCATGCGATGCGCGCACCGCTCTGTCTGCTACGACGGTAACGCGAATACCTGTCGCCCTCCGCACGATCTGCAAAACCGGGTCATTCGTCCAGAGATGAGCCCAAGGAAGGATTTTCGGCCGAGCAACAAGAATATGTGTGATCTGATTCCGACGCGAAAAACTTAAGATCGTCTCTGCTACGTCATCTCCTTCAAGGATTCTGGTTTCGATGTTAAGATTCCGGGCAAATCTAAGGTGACGCTCGATAGCCTCCTGCACGCCCCTTAAGGATTTAGATCCCTTTCGTTGAACTACCGACACAACAAAGCAGTCTGCGTCAAGGTAGTCGGCCATCCGGCGTCCTCTTCTAATCAGCATCGCGCTCGCAGGGTACTCAGTAACATAAACCAGAATTCGATCCAGATGCCGCTCGACAATATCCGAGGTATGCCTATCTCCTCGCGATTTGATTGCCTGAACGGTATCCTTAGATTCCAATTCGTGCGCAGTTTGACGCAATGCAAGCTCACGAAGAGCTGTCAATGTGGATTCCTTGAAGAAATTATCGAGTGCGCGTTGTGCCTTGTCTAAGGGGTAGATGACTCCCCGCCTAAAACGGTTCAGCAACGCGCCCTCAGTTGCGTCGACCATAATGACCTCTGCAGCGCTCTTGATGAACCAGTCCGGCACAGTCTCGCGCATCCGTATTCCGGTGATGCGGAAAACATCATCGTTGAGACTCTCGAGATGTTGAATGTTCATATTGGTCATCACATCTATCCCTTCGTTGAGAATGACCTGAACATCTTCCCATCGCTTTGCTCGCGGTGAACTCGGAACATTAGTGTGCGCAAGCTCGTCGACAACACAAATGGCCGGGCGTCTTTTCAATATGCGATCGGTGTCCATTTCCTGAAAAACAGCTCCACGATAAACGCAGGTTCGAGTAGGTATCATCTCAAGCCCTACGGTCTTCGCAATCGTATCCTTACGCCCATGTGACTCAAAATATCCAATCGCCACATCTTTGCCTTGACGACGGAGCTGCTGAGCATCCTCCAACATGCGAAAGGTCTTTCCTACGCCTGCGGCATAGCCCAAATACAGATGGAGAGAACCGCACCTCGTTTTTGAGGGGTCCTCGTCGCCTCCATCAACTCTCGGGGAATACAACGACATCGATCCCCTCCGCAGCCCGGATAAGGCGGGCGGGCACGTCACCCCGAAGGCGGGTCCACGCACCCGGAATTACAGAACCACGACCGACAAATATCTGAGTAATGCCTTTCTGGCGAGCATACCTGAGAATGCCTTCGACAGGATCGCATCCACTCAGCAAATGGATTTCCGCGCCCAGCTCATTCGCGAACTTCAAATTTTCTGCAAGGACGTCTTTACCGTCTTTCGATGCGTTTCCCGGATCGAGATAAGCTACATGAAATTCCCCTTGAAAGCGGTCAGCGTTACGGCGCCCGCTCTCCAACATCCTCCTGGCTATCGAGCCAGTCGTGATATAGACTAGGATGCGTTCCTGAACACCCCAGGTGGGATCAATACCTTGTGCTCGTAGATAAGCTTCAAGCTGACGGTCAACAATCGAGGCAGCCACAAGCAGCGCAAGTTCCCTGAGTCGAGAGAGCTTGTGCTTTTCCGCCAGCCGCTTTGCAGGATCCACAATTTCATCGAATGCACTTTCTTCAGAGGGCGCATCCACGACTGTGATCTCATCTACACTGTTCTCCAAGAAGGACTGAGGGATGATGAAGTCTGCACGCCTTCCTGTGATGCGTTCGATCTCTTGCTGGAGTATCTCCAGATACTGAATATTGACAGTGGCCAACACAGAAATGCCCGCATCGAGAAGGCGCTCCACGTCTTGCCAGCGATGAGCATGCAGGGCACCTGGAGGATTGTCGTATGCCAAACCGTCAATCACTGCTGCTCCCGGCCGACGCTGAATCACCGCTTCTAGGTTGATGACCTCCGTATGGTCCATTTGAACCGTCGGGATTGCTTCGAGATGTTTGAGGATGGCTTGAACTACGGGGGGATAATTAGGCTGCAATGCAACTATAACGACGTCTTGTCCTCGCTCGCTCCGACGACGCGCCTCGTCTAGCATTTGAAAAGACTTGCCGACTCCACTCGCGTATCCCAGGAACAACTTCAATTTGCCGCGTTGGCGCCTGCGTTCTTCCAGCTCTATTTCTGAAAGCAACTCGTCAGGATTGCGACGATGATAGGCTTCGGGCATTTGATTCTATTGCATCCACGCCTTTCGAAGAATGTTATGCAGGGCCCGTGCACCACGGGCGTCCGGTAAGCTTCACCTTCGACATCTCTACAAGATGAATGCTTGCTCCGACCATGGGCAGTCTCGCGCAGCCGCAGGCCATAGCCCATACTGCATAGATGTTTTGGAGGAACCCGGACTGCGAAGAGTGCTGGATGCTGTCCTGAGAGCATCGGGAGTATGCTGATCGTTGATGTCGTAAAGAAGCACATCGAACTAATGTTTGCCTACCATGTCCGCCCTCTGTTTTAACACACTCAGGATAAGGCGAGCACATGTTGACAACCCTCTTACGATTGCTACACATCGTCCGTGATCTCCGAAAACAGCGCCCTACATCTCACTCGAAGGTGGGTCACCGAGTACCCGCCTAGGCCACTACTCATAAGATCGTTTTGGCGGAGTACCATTTTACTTCCGAAACGGATATTTCTTATTCAGCGCCAGGTTCAGGAGCAATACATTAACCCTAGGCTCCCCAATGAATCCGAGAGACGGCTTGGTCGTCGCTTGAGCAATCAACGTTCGCACTTGATCCAGGCGGATATGGCGAACCTTCGCCACCCGTCCCGCTTGTAGATATGCATTCGCCGGGCTGATGTCCGGATCCAACCCTGACGCAGATCCAGTGACTGCGTCTGCTGGGATCTGGATTTTGGGAGTGAATATCAGCGGCTTCTTTCGGTCATTGAACGCTTCGATCAGCTTTACATCATCGAGCTTACCCTTTGCGTTTTCGAACTGGCTCAGCGGCACTGAAGATGTATAAGGTATATTGTTTTCCACGCAATAATGGACAATGCGGTCTTCAATCCCATCGAAACTAACAGTCTTCTTCCCTGCGCTATCGGTAGTGACAGCCCCATACAACAATTTCGCACTGGTCGGACCAAGATTAGATCCGCCGCTTTGCGTCGCGTCGTAACCGCTCCCGGCAGACGATGGCCGCGGATGGAAATACTGGGGCT
>JAJZMO010000189.1 GCA_021798235.1 Acidobacteriota bacterium
GCGTCCTGGTAGAGGCCGCCGAGGAAGGTGATGCTGACCGGAGTGTTGGGGCCGCCCTCGCGGTATTCGAAGGGAATTTCCGGCGGCGGGACGGGCGCGTCGGCGCCGCGCAGGCCGTTGGGCACAATGACGGCAGGGTTGCCGGTGAGGTTGGTCATGACGAGCTGTTCGCCGCCGGTGGGCGCGACGATGACATCGACTTCGTGGAAGATTCCGGCGGCGGCGCGGACGGCCATTTCGCGGGCGCGGTTGGCCTGGATGTATTCGACGGCGGGGTAGAAGCGCGCGACGCGGAAGATGTTGGGCCAGGCGTCGGCGCTCTGGTCAACGAGCAGCTTGTCGCGGCCGCTGAGGGTGAGTTCGCTGAAGGCGGCTGCGCCTTCGGCATTGAGCAGCGGGGTCATGGCGTCAAAGGGCAGCCTGGGCAGCTCGACGGGCTTGAGCGTGACGCCCATGCTGTGGAGCTTGTCGAGCGCGGCCGCGTCGTACTGGTGGTCGTAGGCGCGGAGCTTGCGATAGAAGGCGCCGATGGCCATGTTGCGCTCGCGCTCCTTCTTTTGCGCGGCGGTTTCGTTGGAGGGCGGCGGTGGAGTGTGCTCGGCGTGCGGCTGCGGCGGTTCGAAGGCCTTTTCGAGGTAGCCGACGCGGAGGCTCTTCCAGTCGAAGCCGGCGTTCCAGTTGAAGGCGGCGTTGTGGACCGTCTCGTCTTCGCCGTCTGGGCCGTAGATGTGCTGGAGAACGATGGCGCAGTCTTCGACGGCGCGGCAGATGGGGCCGATCTTGTCCATGGTCCAACTGAGAGCCATGGCGCCGGTACGGGGCACAAAGCCGAAGGTGGGACGTAAGCCGGTGACGCCGCAGCGGGTGGAGGGCGATGAGATGGAGCCGAGGGTTTCGGTGCCGATGGAAAAGGCGACGCAGCCGGCAGAGGTGGTGGAGGCGGGTCCGGCCGAGGAGCCGCTGGAGCCTTGATCGGGATTCCAGGGATTACGGGTTTCGCCGCCGAACCAGATGTCGCCCATGGCGAGCGCGCCCATGGTGGCCTTGGCGATGAGGACAGCGCCGGCGGCGTCGAGGCGCTGGACGACGGTGGCGTCGTAGTCGAAGCGCTGGTCCTTATAAGGTGCGGCGCCCCAGGTGGTGGGATAGCCCTTGACGGCGAGGAGATCCTTGGCGCTCCAGGGCAGGCCGTGCAAGGGGCCGCGATACAAGCCGCGTGCGAGTTCGGTGTCGGCGTTGCTGGCCTGGGTAAGGGCGCGTTCCTCGGTGATGGTGATGACGAAGTGCAGCAGTGGGTTATAGCGCTTGATGCGCCGGATGTACATCTTTGTGAGATCGACAGAGGAGACTTTGCGCGTGCGGATGAGCTCGGCGAGTTGGGGGATGGTGTAGAAGGCGATGTCTTCGAGGTTGGACGGGAGGGTGCGGATGGCCGGAGGCTTGCTGTAGACGGGCTTTTCGCGGGTGGAGTCGACCGTGGCGCCGGGCGGCAGGGGATCGAAGATGAAGGCCGGTGGCATGCTGTTGGGCAGGTCGAGCTTGCGGATGGTTTCGTAGGCCTGGCGGTTGTCGTTGAGGCTCGAAATCATCATGGGGATGTCGGCCTCGGGGATGGGGACGGCGGCGAGCTGCGCGGCCTGGCGGATCATTTCCGGAGTGATTTTCGCGTAGGCAGGGGCTTCGGCGGCGGTCGTGGTCTGCGCCTGCGCCTGAGTGGCGAGGGTATAGAGCGCACCGGGGAAGAGTGTGGATGCCAGGCCGAAGCGGCCACAGACAGCAAAGAAATCACGTCGATCCAGCGCCATAGCGAAGATCCTCCTCATGAAATACAGAGAAGTGGAAGTATAGAGCATTTTCAGCACGGAACTGTATGAGTTTGCGCGGCAGGGAGGGGGCGCGGGCAGAGCGTGAATGGTGTGGCGCCGGTGATTTCGCAGGTGCGGAACGGGTGGAAGCGCGAGCGGCGGGAGAGGTTGGCGTCCCATCCTTGGCGCGATGCAAAGGCGAAGGATGGGATTGCCGGTTGGGTTGGATTAGAGCATTTTCCCTATTCCTGGGAACTTTCTGAATTGAACCAAGCGCAGCTTTTCTTAACGGAAAAGCTGCGTTGAGATTCTCTCTTCGGTGTTTACCAAGAGAGGAAATGCTCTAGTGGAAGTCGAAGTACTGCATGACGTCTTTGCGGAGCTGGACGCGGCTGGCCTGGCGGGTGTAGAACATGTGGCCGCCGGGGAACTCGTGGATGCTGATGCGGGCGCGCAGTGCTTCGGGCATCTGGTTGACGCTGAGGATGGAGCCCATGAACGGGCAGGAGAGATCGTTCCACCCATGGCCGATGAAGACCTTGAGGCCGGGGTCGGCGGCGACCGCGTCGCGGAGCTGGTTGACGGAGCCGTCGCGCAGGTTGGCGTCGCGGTGCCACTCTTCGTTCACGGTGTAAGAGAGCGTGTGGTAAGGCGCATCGGTCTTCCAGCCGACGACGTTGGTGACGAAGTTCACCATGGCCTCAGTGGTGGGGGCAATGATGGACGCGAGGATGGGATCGTTGGCGCGCCGGTAGGGCGACCAGGGGAATGGATCCAGCATGGTTACATTTGAGTCGTAGATGGAGCCGATCTTGCCCTGCTCGCGCCAGGCTTCGCGGAGGTAGGACATGGTCTGGAAGCGGCCGCCGGATTCCTTGACGTAGGTGGGGTTGAGGCCGGTCATCTGGGTGACCTTCTGGATCATGGCCTGCTGCTCGGCGGGATCGGAGGTTCCGGCGATGAGTGCGGTGGCGTAAGGTCCTTCGTCATAGGCGATGACCGACTGCATGGCCTGCGTGGTGAGCTTGCCTTCGCGCTCGAGGTGGGCGGCGACGATGGGCGGCAGGGTGATCATCCAGGGGATGGGCGAGTAGATGTAGCCTTTGCTCTCGTCCATGGGATTGAGATAAGGCGAGATGAGGATGAGACCGTTGACGCCGACGCCGAGGCGGGACTGCAAGT
Source organism: Acidobacteriota bacterium (assembly GCA_021798235.1). The sequence goes on from JAJZMO010000189.1 coordinate 2,988, forward strand.
AGTAGGTGACACGCGGGCCGCGGAAGCCGCCGTAGCTTTCGCCGATGACGTACTTGGGCGAGAGCATGCGGTCGTTCTGGACGAGCCACTTGTAGACGACGGTGGAGAGGTAATGAATGTCAGGAACGGTGCTGTAGAAGAGCTTCTTGGTTTCGGCCTCGTTGACGAGCGAGCGGCTGTAGCCGGTGCCAATGGGATCAATAAAGACGAGATCAGTGAAGTCGAGCCAGGTGCCCTGGTTGTCGCTCATGACGATGGGGCCGGAGGCGCTGTCGTTCTTGTTGCCGATGCCGTCCAGATGCTTGGGGCCGATGGCGCCGAAGTTGAGGAAGACAGATGACGCGCCGGGGCCTCCGTTGAAGGCAAAGGTGACAGGGCGATTCTTGCCGGGGATGGTGTAGGCGGTGTAGACGACCTTGCCGGCGATTGCGCCTTTTGCATCGCGGATATTGATGGTGCCGACGGTGACCTTGTAGTGGAGCGTCTTGCCGTCGAGCACGGTGGACTGCTCGATGCTCTTGTTGGGCGGGAGCGGCGGGAGCTTGTCAGCAGAGGATTTTTCTGCAGCGGGCTTGGCGGATTTTTCAGAGGTTTTGGCGGAGGTCTGTGAGGCGGCGTGCCTGTTGTGATGTTCCTGTGCATAGGCCGGACAGAAGGCCGAGGAAACCATCAGGCAGAGTGTGGCGCAGCCGAGCGCAGCCCAAGGGCGAGCGGCGGAAGCAAAGGGAATTTTCATGCTGTTAACGATAGCGCACTGCGAGAGCGGCGGGAAGCGAGGCGAGCGCGAGATTCCGGGTTTGGCGGCAGGCGAGGATGCGGCAGTGGCTGGATTTTTGCGATGCGTGAAAAGCCGTGGCCCGGCGCTGCTTTTTGAAACGGCGGAAAGCAGGCCGGGCAGATGCGGCGTGGTGCAGCTTAAGGGATGGGCAGCGGCGGAGGCGGATCGGGCGTGGGGCCCCAGTGCGTATCGCGGCTGAGGGCGCGGATGATCTGGATTTCGCGGGCGCGATAGGGCTTGCCGTCCTTATGGTAGAGGTCGTGGAACCAGACGGGCGGCTGAATGAGCACGTAGGGACGCTGCCAGGAATCCCAGGGAAGGTAGGTTTGCGTCTTCCCTTTGACGAAGCCCCAGTTGATGGCGCCGACGTTGTCGCGGCGAGCAATGGGGAGGATGGTGTCAATGGTGCTGCCGACGCCGCGGGCCATGTATTCAGTGCAGATGATGGGGCGGTGATACTGGGCGAGGTCCTTGATGGCGGCGGCGAACTGCTCGGGCCAGCCGTAGTTGTGGAAGGTGATGATGTCGGAGTTTTCGATCTGAATCTTTGCGGTGGGCGAGAGCGTGGCGAAGGATGTCCAGTCGCCCTGCCAGATGCCGCTGGTGAGCGGCTGGGTGGGATGCTCGGCGCGCGCCCACTGGAAGACCTGGGGCAGGAGTTTGTCGACGAGGGCGACCTTGTTCTTAGGTTCTTCTTTGCCGTAGGAGCTGTTGTTGGTGTTGTCGGGCTCATTCCATACGTCCCAGGCGAGGATACGGGGATCGTTGGCGTAGGCGCCGACGATGCCTTTGACGTAGGCTTCGAGCTGGGGATAGTCGGCAGGGTTCTCGAGCATCTTTGCGCCGGGAGCCTGGACCCACCCGGAGTTGTGCACGCCGGGGATGGGAGGATGCTGCGGGCCGAGGTGCGGATAGGGATCCCAGCAGGAGTCAAAGAGCACGAAGATGGGCTTGATGTGATGTTTTGCGGCGATCGAGAGGAAGATGTTGATGCGGTGCTTGAAGCCGGCAGGGTCCTGCTGCCAGAGCAGGTTGTGCAGGAAGACGCGCATGGTGTTCATGCCGGCGGCCTGTGCCCAACCGAGTTCGCGATTGATCTCAACGGGATCGAAGGTGGCTTTCTGCCACATTTCGAGCTGATTGATGGCGTCGTCGGGGATGTAGTTGGAGCCGACGGGCCATTTCTGTTGGGCCTGCCATGCGTCGGCTTTGGCGACAGACCAGCGCCCGGGCGCGGAGGGCGACTGCGCGGCGAGCGGCAGCGCGGCGGCGAGCAGGGTAATGAGCAGGAGTGCAGGCGTGCGGCGGAGTGAAAGCGTTTTCATGATTGGCCCCGAAAGGGGCGATGCGGGTTGCGCATCGCCCGGAAAGATTTACCGGAGAAGGATAGAACACTGGGGGTGGGATGCGCGAGGGCGGGGTGGATGGTGGGGGGAGTTATGCGCTGAGAGCATTTCCTTCTGCGAGATGTGATGGATCGCTTCGGTTGTCTCGTTGTACCCCACTCAAGCAAAAGAAGTGTCCAGTCCCTATAGATCCTTTACAGTTTGTCTCGGGACATCCTTTACAGTTTTTGGTTCTGAACTTTCCTCCGGTAGCCATCGTTCGACCGCGGTCGAACGATG
>JAJZMO010000224.1 GCA_021798235.1 Acidobacteriota bacterium
CGAATCTCTTTGCCAAAGACAGGTGCAAAGAGAATGCAGTCCGCACCAGCATCGCGCGCCAGTTCCACCTCGGCCAGCGTGTGGCAGCTTACGCTGACCCAAAATGAAGTCGCGCCAACAATGTTGCCGTTGCGCAGCGCGCGCAAGGTTTCCGCAGCACCCGCTGCCGACAGATGAACGCCGTCAGCGCCAGCGGCCAGCGCCACTGGAACCGGCGCATTCAGAATGAGCTGGGTTGCGGTCTTTGCATCGCGCAGCGCGCTCCGCATGGCCCGCGCTAATGCGATCTGCTCGGATGCAGGCAAATCTTTTTCCCGTAGCTGCACCAGCTCCACGCCATTTTCCGCCCACACCCGAGCTTGGCGCACCAAGCCTTCGCGCTGCGTGGCGGCATCGGCCCCGAGTAAGGTTCGATCCGTTATGGAACAGAGCAGCATCGCGCACCACCAGTGTACCGTTCTGGTTTGCGCCGCCGCGCCGATAGCAACAGTAGTGGAATGGGAGTGTGATAATTTCGAACTTGCCCATCTTTTTTGGAATGGCGCACGCGGAGTTCTGCGCTTTTGCCACTCCACGGCAACGGCAGCAATCTACGCTCAGGAGACGCAACCAACCGCATGGAACGATACGATCTGATCGTGATTGGCTCCGGCCCTGCCGGACAGCGAGCGGCCATCTCTACCGCCAAGCATGGCAAGCGCGTGGCCCTGGTGGAACAGCGCGAGGTTGTCGGCGGCACATCGATTAACACTGGCACGATTCCCAGCAAAACCTTCCGCGAAGCCGTGCTGCACCTCTCCGGCTACAACTATCAATCCATCTACGGCCTCAACTACCGCGTCAAAGACAAAATCACCATGGCCGACCTGGCCTTCCGTGTGCAGCACGTCATCAAAACGGAGATTGACGTTACGCAATCGCAACTGACGCGCAACAACATTGACATGCTCACCGGCGTGGCCAGCTTTGAGGATGCGCACCACATCCGCGTCAGCAGCTCCCGCGGCTCGAATACCTATGAAGCGGACAATGTCTTGCTGGCCGTCGGGGCCAAGCCCGCCGTCTCGCCCAAGGTGCCCATCAACGGGCGCACCATCATCAACAGCGATCAGATCATCACGCTGGCCAATCTGCCCAAGACGTTGATCGTTGTCGGCGGCGGCGTGATCGGAGTGGAGTACGCCTGCATGTTCGCCGTGCTGGGCGTGCGCGTGACGCTGGTGGAAAAACGGCCGCGCCTGCTGGAGTTTGCCGATCAGGAGATCGTGGAGGCGCTCAGCTACCACCTGCGCGACAACCGCGTCACCATGCGCCTGAATGAAGAAGTGCAGAGCGTGGAAGAATTGCCCGATGGCACGGTCGTCGCCAATCTGGAAAGCCAGAAGAAGCTCTCCGGCGATGTGCTGCTCTACGCCGTCGGACGCCAAGGCAACGTGGATGAGTTGAATCTAGCTGCTGCCGGATTGGAAGCGGACAGCCGGGGACGCATCGCTGTGGATGAAAACTATCGCACCAAGGTGGAGCACATCTATGCTGCGGGCGACATCATCGGCTTCCCCAGCCTGGCTTCCGTCTCCATGGAGCAGGGCCGCATCGCCGCGGCGCGCTCCATGGGAGATATGGCTCTGGTCTCCAACCCCAGCTACTATCCGTATGGCATCTATACCATCCCGGAGATTTCCTTCATTGGCAAAACGGAGGAGCAACTGACCGAGGAGGATGCACCGTATGAAGTGGGCGTGGCCTACTACCGCGAGATTGCCCGCGGCCAGATTCGCGGCGACACCACCGGGCGACTCAAGCTCATCTTCCATCGCCAGACACACAAGATTCTCGGCGTACACATCATCGGCGAAGGTGCCAGCGAACTGGTACATATCGGCCAGGCCGTGATGGCTCTCGGCGGCACCATGGAGTACTTCATCGAAACCGTCTTCAACTACCCGACCTTAGCGGAATGTTACAAGGCCGCCGCTTTTAACGGGTTGAATCGTCTCACGAAGATTGATTGATGCGGACTCGGCGATAACCGCTGCAACACGATATACAAAACAAAAGCGAGGCACGGAAAGCGTGCCTCGCTTTTGTTTTGGAATCCACAGAACTGCCGCCTAGTGAATGTCTTTCAACAACTGCTCAGCATAATAATTCACCACGTGGGCCTGGTTCTGCATCACTTCCAAATAAGCTTCCTTCATCAGTCGGGAGCGGCTGTCATGCAGTTGCTGGCGAATCATCTGCTGCACGCGCGGGTCATTCAGCAGGTGCTGCCCCGCGGGTTCTACCGCGATAAGCTTGTAGATCACGTATCCCATCACTTTTTTTGAGGTCTGGCTTTCATACAGCGGCAGCACAGGCGTAGTCTGCCCCGGCTTGAGCGCTGTCACGGCCTTGTAGACATCCGGGTCGGATCGCAGCTGAGATTCTGAGGCAAAACCCATATCCCCGCCGCTGGCGGCCGTGTCTGGCTGTTCGGAGTAGTTCATGGCCAGCGTGGCAAAGTCCTCGCCGCTCTCCAGGCGGTTCTCCAGAGACTCAATTTTCTTTTTGGCCTCTGCATCATTCTTCGCCTTGCTGTTTTGCAAATTGCCCGGCTTCTGATTGGGGATTGTGGTCACCACAATTTGCGCCAAGTGATATTGCGGCTCGATCAAATTAAAGTCAGCCTTGTGCAGGTTGTAGTAGTCGGCAATCTGCGCGTCGGTGATGTTGATCTTGGACTCAATCTCCTTGTTCATCACCTTGCTGCTGGTCAGGGAGCGGCGCAGGTCATGGCGCAGATCATCGAGCGTGAGGCCTTTGGCTTGCAGTTGCGCGTTGAACTGCGCATCGGTGTAAGGAGCCTTAAGCTCGGCTATCTTGGCATCGACTTCCGCATCGGTCGCAACCAGGTGCAACTTCTCCGCCTGTTGGCGCGTGATCTCTTCGTCGATCAGGCTGCGCAAAATCTCCAAACGCAGACGATCGGCTTCATCTTCCGTCGGTTGCTGCGGCGCGTTGTTGACGCGATTGTGATAATACTTCTCCACGTCGGCACGCAGGATGGGATGCCCGTTGACCGTGGCCCAAACATCGGGGCCGGGCGCGCGATTGCAACCCGTGCCCACCGCCATGCCTACCGCTGCGACAACTGCCAGCGTGACACACGCAATGCCGACGCGCACCCGTGCAGACATTGCAGGATTCTCTTGAAAACTCTTTTCGAAAAAACTCCGATTCGCGTTCATTCTTCAATCCTAAGTCTTCCCGTTTTGTACGCACAAAACTCGCAATACAGAACCTGTGATCGTGCCATTCCGAAGATACACCAAGTGCATGGGACACGCCGTGACGCGACCTACTGGGCAGATGCGGTGGCGGGCGTGCTGCTGCCGCTCGGCGGCGGCGTTCCCCCGGCATCCACAATGGCCCGGTCAATGGCCGTCCAAAGCAGATCTTGAGGAACGAGTCCCGCCAAGCGCTCTCCATTCACAAAGAGCGTCGGCGTTCCCTGAATCCCCAAGGCCTGGGCTTCCTTAACAGATTCGCGGACGGCCGTTTCATTTTGTTTGCCGACGCACTCCTTGAGCTTGTCCATGTTTACCTTCTGCTTCTGGCCTTCCTGCAGGGTCATTTCGTCCAAACGCACCATGGTTCCGGCCAGATTCGGATGCTGGCGATCTCCTGTAATGGAGTCGGCATTGGCGTGAATTGCATCAACGAGATTCCAATAACCAGTAGGGCTTTGCGCAGCCATGCACTCCACATCCACAGCAGCGTGCATCGCCCAAGGATGAATATCCGTCAGTGGATAGTCCTTATAAATGATGCGCACCTGATCCTTATACCGTTGCATCGTCGCCGGGAACAGTTCTGCATGCATATGCGCGCAGTACGGACACTCCAAATCATCAAAGCTAACGATGGTCACGATGGCCTTTTGCGGGCCACGGATCGGCCTGCCCATGAGCGTTACACCCGCCAGCGGCCCTTTGCTGAGATCAAACTTTTCAAAACGCGCTAGGGTGTTGTTGTCCGTGGAGATTAAAAAGTCCATCGTTTTGCTGTGACCGTCGGCAAGAAACGTGATGGGCAGTGCATCATAACCAGCGAATTCGCTTTTGCCACGCTTGCCAACAGAGATGGAGTAGTCTGGCGGCACATTGAAGGTAGAGCGAACCAATATCTCAATGCGATGATCCAGGGCACGCTCCTGCGCAGACGGCGCGGTGGTGGCTGGAGCGGTAGTCTGCTTGGCAGCCTTCTGCGCAGAAGAACCAAGCGTGAGTGCAAAAAATGACAGCGGCAACAATGCGAAACGGATTTTCAAGGTTTCCTCACCGGGTACGGGATGCAGCCATCATTATCCCACGTGCAAAAAAATAAGGGGCGAATCGTCCGCCCCTGGTGTCGATACGGTAAGCGCAGTCTTTGCCTAGGCGGGCAAGACCCCGGCAGCGGTGTACGTGGCTCCGCCGATCTGGGTCTCGACCACAGGCAGACGCGGCGTTGCCGTCATCACTTCGATCGCGCCGTTGCGCAGCACAACCGTATCCTCGGCCTTGGAGCCTTGCAGACTCGGATTCCAGGCAAAGGCCTGATGGTCATGCACAACATCCTTGCCGCCGGGCAGGGCGATCCATTCGCGCTCCCCGTAACCGGTGGCTCCGCCCTGGTGGTGGAACTGTTCCTCGCCCGGATACCCCAACTCCGCGTAAGCCTGCTGCGCCACGTGGAAGAGCGCATCCGAAGTTGCGCCCGCGCGTGTGGCGTGCAACAGGCGCGCATTCACCTGCGCCACGGCGGCAAACTTTTCCTGCAACTCCGCAGGCATCGCTCCAAAATACACAAAGCGCGTAATGGAAACCGCCAGTCCCCAGCGGCGCGCGCACAGGTTCAACATGCCGTAATTGCGCAGCACGCCGCAGCGCGGAACTGCGTGGCGGTAATTGCGGATGCGCTCGTCTGTGCCCATTAAGAAGACCGTGGGCAGAATGTTCTGCGCCAACAAAGGCTCCGCAATGCTGGCCTGCATCGTCGCTTCGCTCGTGCCGGGGCGCAAAGCCAAAAGCACGTCCGTGGTCGCCTTGGCTGTGCGTGCGCAGAGCCAGCGGTAGCGCTCAATTTCGCCATCGCACAGCGCCAGCCGCAGCGGCTGCAACGACACGGCAGGCCAATCCGCAGAGGCCATGTCGCCAGCCACTTTGCCCTTGCCTACAATCTTGCGCACAGCACCAGCAACATCGTTTGCATGCCACGGAGAGATCACCGGCTCATAGTCCAGCCCGGCAAACTCCTCCTGAGCCAAGCGCGGCGCTTCATTATTGGTGGCCAGATAGTAGCGTTGGCCGCTGCGCGTAAACAGCAGATTGCCCGCCGCAGCTTCATACGGAATGGC
>JAJZMO010000121.1 GCA_021798235.1 Acidobacteriota bacterium
CCAGGTGTGAATTCCCGATAGGCCATCGCATCCGCCAGTCCTATCGACTTCGATGGATGATCTGCAGGTGTTCGTTCTCCAGCGCCTTTTGCGCCTGCGCGCGCGCATGGTCCGCCCACGGGCCTATTGGATCCAGCTTGGCATAGCTCATCCAATGCGCCAGCGCGCGCCGCGGTTCCCCCTGGCGCTCATAGGCCAGCGCTAGGTTGTAGTGCGCGTCGCCATAATCGGGAGCCAACGCAATCGCACGTCGATAGGCATCGATCGCATCTGGCAATCGCCGCATCTCGTCCAGCACGTTGCCCAGATCAAAAAATGCCAGCGCATAGCGCGGGTCGGCCACGGTGGCGCGCCGGTACATCTGCTCGGCCTGCGCGTATTGGTGCTGGTTGTAATACAGCGTGCCCAGATTGATGCAAGAAGGTGCATGATTCGGTTGCACCTCCAAGATGCGCTGGTAGATTTCGATGGCCTGCTTGCGCGCTCCCTTTTGATCCTCACAGCGCACCGCCTCGGCAAACAGACCGGAGACGTAGGCATCACGGTCGCGCTGGCTGATCTCCATCGGTCTCACACTGCGCACCGGTTGCTGCGCGCCGCCGTCAAAGTCAAAGACCAGTTGGCGCGAGATCGGCTCCACCACCGTGCCTGCATGGCGGAAGACGATGCGCGAGCCTGTGCGCACCGCCGTGGACTCCTGCAAAGGATTGGCCATGCCGGATACCAGACGCATGGCTGCCACCGACTCCCGAATGCTGGAGGCACGAATACGCTGCGCCGTCAGATCGCGCAGCGCGCGCAGATGCGACAAATGCTGAAAACTGTAGCTATCCAGGGCTTCCACAAGGCCGGAGCGCTCCCATCCGCCCAATTGTCGGGCGGTGATGCGCAGAATCCGAAGTACATCCTGACGGTTATATCGGGTCACGGTTATGTGCGCAGCGCTTACCGTCCACTGCCGTCAGTATGCGTGGATTTTCGGCTTCCCGCAAGAGGACTTGAAAAATATCTGAGGAAAAACAGAAAAAAACCGGATGCAACCGGAAAAACACGGAGAAAAACTACTCCACTCCTACGAACAACTCCACTGCCACCGGCCCCCAGTGTACTTCGAAATCGCAGATGTAGGCCCGCTTCAATGACGACTTCCACACATCCGCCCAGGCGGCGATCAACGCATCCGGCTGCTTGCCGCGTGCATCGATCAGCGCATAGTTGGCTGCGGGAACCGTTGCCACCACCATCCCCTCCGGCGTCTCCTGCGCAATCTGCGACTCCATCGGAACTTCGCAACCCAGCACCAGCGTGTACTCACCGCGATAGTCGCTGTCGTACTCGCAATACAGCGCATAGACCGCATCATTGACGCGCTCCACCACCTGCGTGGCAATCTTTTCTTCGCGGAATCGCCGCCAAAGGCTGGATGTTTTGGCTGGGTGCGCTTTGGAAGTCCTACCGGCTATGCCAACAACGGTAAATGCGGGGCGATAGGTCTGCTCATAGTGCATGCAACATATTTACTGGTGAGTGTGGGGGATTGCAAGAGAAAAGCAGAGAATTGTTGGAGCCGACGATCGGACTTGAACCGATGACCTGCTGATTACGAATCAGCTGCTCTACCAACTGAGCTACGTCGGCCTTCCCTTCCGATTGTAACGGCCCGCAGCATCGCGGTAAAGCCTGCGCACACAGATCCGTAATTTACATGGGGAAACGCACCACTTCTCCACAGACTGCACACCCATCCACACAGCTTGCCCTATTGCTGCGCCTTGCGTCGTGTCCCCTGCGCGCGTACTTTCAATCTTGCGGCGGGATCGGCTACGCCCGTTTTTCCGATGGGAACTCGAGATCCCAATTCGGAATCAATTCCCCCGGCGAATACAAGGGATTGTGTTTTCCTCTTGACACGCACAACTGGCAGCGGTAGCTTTGCCTCTGCAGGCTGCTTTTTCTGTTTGCATGGAAACCCGGTACCGGGGTGGGAATTTGCACCACGGCACCCTTGGGCTTTTCTGGATCAAGCTGCAGTCTGACAAGAAAAACATAAGCTCCACACGCTCGCAGCACATCGTTCCAGCGTGCATGGACATCGAATCTGAATCGATAGGCAGGAGAAACTCCCATGGCCGAAATGATGCACACTGCGACCTCCACCACCGACGAAGCTATCTCCGCTGCCCACTCTGGCGCGGGCGTCTCCTTTGCGCGCTACTTTACCCGCGCCGGCGTCTCGCCCTACGACGAAGTCACTTGGGAACGCCGTACCGCCAGCATCACCGACTCCAAAGGCAACTCCATCTTTGAGCAAAAAGATGTGGAGGTGCCCTCCAGTTGGTCCATGACGGCCACCAATATAGTGGCCAGCAAATATCTGCATGGCCAAATGAACACGCCCGAGCGCGAGACCGGCGTGCGCCAGTTGATCGCCCGCGTGGCGGAGACCATCCGCGATTGGGGCATGGCCGATGGCTATTTCGCCACCTCCGAGGACGCGACCATCTTCCACGATGAGCTGGTACACCTGCTGGTGCAGCAAAAGGTCGCCTTCAACTCTCCGGTCTGGTTCAACGTAGGCTGCGACCGGCTGGAGCCAAACTCCGATGCGCAAAACTGGCACTGGAACCCGCATACCTGCGCAGTGGAGTTCTCCGTTACCGGCTACCGCAAGCCGCAGTGTTCGGCCTGCTTCATCAACTCCGTGCAGGATTCCTTGGACTCCATTCTGAATCTGGCCAAGACCGAAGGCATGCTCTTCAAGTGGGGATCGGGCACGGGCAGCAATCTTTCGGCCATCCGTGGGTCGATGGAAATTCTCTCTGGCGGCGGCACGGCCAGCGGCCCCCTCAGCTTCATGCGTGGCTTTGACGCCTTCGCTGGCGTCATCAAGTCGGGCGGCAAAACCCGCCGCGCAGCCAAGATGGTCATCCTGAACGTGGACCATCCCGATATCGTCGACTTTATCGAGTGCAAATCCAAAGAAGAGGCCAAGGCTTGGACGCTGGTGCAGGCCGGGTATGACGGCTCTGGCCCGGATTCAGAAGCCTTCACCTCCATCTTCTTCCAGAACGCCAACAACTCCGTGCGCGTCAATGACGAGTTTATGCGCGCGGTTGAACGCGATGGAGAGTTCTCCACGCGCGCGGTGAAAAATGGCGCGCCCATGGCCACCTATCGCGCACGCGACATTATGCACAAAATCGCCGAGGCCACTTGGCAATGCGGCGACCCCGGCATGCAGTACGACACGACCATCAACCGCTGGCACACATCGAAGAACACTGGACGCATCAATGCTTCGAACCCCTGCTCGGAGTACATGTTCCTCGACGACTCGGCCTGCAACTTGGCCAGCTTCAATCTGATGAAGTTCGTCACGCCGACGGGCACCTTCGACGTGGACGCCTACCGCTACGCAGTGGACGTGTTGATTACGGCGATGGACATTCTCGTCGACAACTCCGGATACCCGACCGAGGCCATCTCCAAAAACTCGCATGACTATCGCCCGCTCGGCTTGGGCTACGCCAACCTGGGCGCGCTGCTGATGTCCTTCGGTCTGCCGTATGACTCGGACGCGGGCCGCGACTTCGCCGCCAGCCTGACGGCCATTCTCTGCGGCGAATCATACCTACAATCCTCGCGCTTGGCCGAGCGTTGCCCGGCGCTGCCCTCCGCCACGCCGCTGACACAATCCGTTAGCCGCACCGGCGGAGCCTGTCCCGGCTTTTACGTCAACCGCGAACCGTTCCTGGATGTCATCCGCATGCACCGCGCCGAGGTCAACAAGATTGGGGCCTCGCGCACCAGCGCGGAGCCATTCCGTGTGCCGCAACTCGACACACTGCTTGAAGCCAGCCGCGACTGCTGGGATCAGGCGCTGGCGCATGGCGAAAAATATGGCTATCGCAACTCACAGACCACCGTGCTGGCACCGACCGGAACCATCGGCTTCATGATGGATTGCGACACCACCGGCGTGGAGCCGGACCTCGCACTCGTCAAGTACAAGAAGCTGGTCGGCGGCGGCGTCATTAAGATCGTCAACAACACCGTGCCCGCAGCGCTCTTCAAGCTGGGCTATGGCAGCGAACAGGTCGACGCCATCGTCAGCTACATTGACGCTACCGGCACCATCGAGGGCGCACCCGGTCTCCGCCCCGAGCATCTTTCGGTCTTTGATTGCAGCTTCAAGCCCGCCAAGGGCACGCGCACCATTCACTACATGGGCCATGTGCGCATGATGGCGGCCACGCAGCCGTTTCTCTCCGGCGCGATTTCGAAAACCGTCAATTTGCCCAACGACGCTACCGTGGACGACATCGCCGAGGCTTACATGGAATCTTGGCGGCAAGGGCTGAAGGCTGTTGCCATCTACCGCGACGGATCCAAAGGCGTGCAGCCGCTCAACGTGGGCGATGGCAAGGATGCCAAGTCCACGCGCGGCAACTCCACCCTGGACGCCGTGGCTACGCAACTGCTGGCTGCGCTGGCCCGCACGCCCTTTGACGCTACGGACATCGAATCGCTCACCTCACAGTTGAAGGCGCAGCCTGCTGCGCCGGTCACTGTGCCTGCGGGAGCCGTTGAGTCTGCCGCGCGCATTGCGTTGCAGGCGGCCTCGGATGCCATGTTGGTGCAACAAGACCCGACAGCTCCACCACGCGCCGTTCGCCATCGCCTGGCTGAGGAGCGTGCTTCCCTGACGCACAAATTCTCCATCGCCAGCCATGAGGGTTACATCACCGTGGGCCTGTACCCGAACGGCCAGCCCGGAGAAATTTTCATCCGCATGGCCAAGGAAGGCTCCACCGTCAGCGGATTGATGGATGCTTTCGCCACGGCTATTTCCCTCTCGCTCCAGCATGGCGTGCCCCTGCGCGTGCTTTGTGAAAAATTTGCGCACACGCGCTTTGAACCCTCCGGCTGGACCGGCAATGAGCAGATTGGCTTTGCCAAATCCATCATGGATTACATCTTCCGCTGGCTCCAGATTCGTTTCCTCTCTGGCCAGCAGTTGCCGCTCTTTGCTGGCATGGCCACAGCCAGCGCTGCACCAGAATCCTCCGCCGCGCTGCAACCGCAAGCGGCGCGTTCGGCACTGTCCGCACCGCTTGCAGCAGAGTCTGTGATTGCAGAGATGCACGCTGCCAGCGCAGCCCCACCCCAAGTGGCCTCGGGCGAGCTGCATCTGGAAGACCGCGGCCTGTACCATGCCGCTGACGCCATGCGCGCGCTGGTGGATATGGGCGATGCGCCCAGTTGCCACACCTGTGGAGCCATCATGGTGCGCAATGGAAGCTGCTACAAGTGCGTGGAGTGCGGCAGCACCAGCGGCTGCTCTTAGCTCA
>JAJZMO010000320.1 GCA_021798235.1 Acidobacteriota bacterium
TGCAGATACTGGGCAAGTACCACGGGCCATAGCTTTTCGAGTAGCACATAGGTAATGGCCGTAATGGCCAGCCCGGTGACAATGCCAAGCACCGGCGCAATCAGCAGCCACTTATGCAGATCGCGTGAGTACACGGCGGTCAGATCCTGACGCACCAGCAGGGGAAGCCTGCGCAGCAGTGGATACCGTTGCCACCCATGGTTTTTCGCGATGAGGGTATTTTCGTCTGTCTTCATTGCCGTTCCCAATCCTTCAATTCTGATTGCGCGAACTGATCCAGATGTGCCCGCCACAGCGGAATGCGCGCAATCTCTTGTTGATGCAGCCGCGTCAGACGGGTCAGCAGCTTTTTGCCTTCAAGCGTCAGCGAGACGAGAACAGCGCGCCCATCTTGCTTGGACGGTTGTTTGCGCACCAAGCCACGCTGCACCGCGCGCTCCACCAGACCCACAACCGAGTTGTGCCGCTCCTGCAAAAACTCTGCCAAGTCCGAAAGCGTGGCTTGGCCGTTTTCCCGAAAGCCAGCAATGCCGAGCAGCAATTGGTGTTGCTGCGGCGTCACGCCACAGGAGCGGGCGGCGGCCTCACTGAAACGCACAAATTTTCGCAGCGTATAGCGAAAAAAAGCCAACTCACGCACGCCGGGACGATCCACCTTGGGCGCACGCACGCTTTTCTTTTTGGGTGCGAGCGTCTGGGTTGGGCGTTTTCCGGGCATGGAAAAAATTATATCGTAGTGCGATATATATTTTCACCCAGTTCGATGCGAACGATCGTACGGGAATTCCAGCCCGTGCAAACAAATCCCGTGGTTCCCGGTGCGGATCTTTTTCTTGTGCAGTTATTTTTTCGGATGGGCAAGTTGGCGGGCGGGACAGGCGGGCAGCTCGCAAACGGGCAGGCTTGCCAACGTATGCAGCAATTGTTTGCGCTCTTCGCTGGCGGGCTGCTCGGCCAGCACCTCCCGACGCAGTTGGCCCAATTGTGCCAAGTGCGCACCCAGTTCGGGCGCAAGCTGTGCGTCGATTTCCTTGCGCAGCCGCTGCGCCAGTGCCGGGCTTTCGCCTGCGGTGGAGATGGCAATTTGCAAGTCACCGCGCTCAACGATCGAGGGGAAATAAAAATCACAGTTCGGTGGATCGTCCACGGAATTGCACAGAATGCCGCGCTCCCGGGCCAGTGTGAAAATGGTGCGATTTACTTCCGGCGATGAAGTTGCAGCGATCACAAGAAACATGCCATCGAGATCGCTGGGAACAAACGCGCGCTGGTGCCAGAGAAATTTTTCCTCCGCGGCTTGCTGCGCCACGGCGGGGAGTGCCTCGGGTGCAGCCACGGTGACGTGTGCTCCTGCATGCAACAAACTGGAAATTTTGGACTCCGCAACAAAGCCCGCACCCGCTACGAGGCAGCGCCGTCCATCGAGCTTCAAAAAAATGGGAAACAACGGCACGGCTCACTCCTGTTGTGATTTTAGGCTAAGCATCGCCTGGCCCATCTCCTACGCTGGGTGCCCTGCCTAGCGCGCCTTTACAGTAGCGAGTCGAGGAAGCTGCGATTCTGTTTTATTGCCGCAATTCGGCTACGGTGACGCCAGCCCCGCCTTCGTTCTGTCCCGGCTCCTGCACAGAGGCCACGTGCGGATGTCGCTGCAAAAATGCGCGCAGCGCCTTGCGCAAAATTCCCATGCCGCTGCCATGCACAATGCGCACGCGGGGAGCACCATCTAAAAATGCGCGGTCGAGAAATTTTTCCACCGCATCCGTGGCCTCTTCCACCGTTTGCCCAATCACGTTGATCTCCACGGAGGAGGCAGCAGTGTCGCGGCTCAGCGAAACGCGAATGCCCTTGCTGCGCGCACTGGCCAGGGGCGTGGCCGCCGCCGCTTGCGCAGCCGCAGAGGCCAGCACGGCCGCGATGTCGTCGCGGCGAATGCGCATCTTCATCGCTCCGGCCGTCACTTCAAAGGCGTCCGCATCGATCTGCCGCTGCACCACGGCGGCCTTACCCAGCGAGCGCAATTGCACGGTGTCGCCCACGCGCACCTCGCGCACAACGTGGGGCTGCGCGTGGGCATCGCCTTGGTCGGCTCCAGTCTGGTGCGCCACGACGGTCATGGCAAATTGATCGCGGAATTCGCGCCGCAGTTGTGCCACGCGCCGCTCCGCCTGCTTGCTGAGTTTTTGTTGCTGGCTGCGATCTTCCACGCCGCGCAACAGCTCCTGCACTTGAAACTCCAAATCTTTCAGCAACGAAGCCAGCTTGTCTTCCAGAGCACGCACGGCCAGCTTCTGCTCTTTGCGGCCCTCCAGCTCCAAACGATTGCGCTCGCGCGTCAGTTCCTGCTCCCGGCGCAAGAGCGATGCACGCTCTTGCTGCACGCGCAGCAGGTCCGCGTGCAATTGGTCCAGGAAGCGCGCGACCTGATCGCTTTGGCTGCCCAGCCGCGCCCGTGCACTGGCTAGAATTGCGGCATCCAACCCCAGCCGCTGCGCGATGCTGATGCCTGCCGAAGCGCCGGGCACGCCCACGCGAATCTCATAGGTCGGCGCCAGCGTTTGCTCATCAAAGCCCGCCGAGGCATTGCGCACACCGGGCGTGTTGGCCGCATACACCTTGAGCGAAGTGTGATGCGTGGAGATCAACGACCAGCAGCGCGCGTGCACAAAATGTTCCGCAAAGGCCGCAGCCAACGCTGCGCCCTCTTCGGGATCCGTCGCGGAGCCCAGCTCGTCGAGCAACACGAGCGACGCCGCGCCTGCCCGCTGCACAATCGCATTCAGACGCGTCAGATGTGCGGAAAATGTAGACAGGTTTTGCTCGATCGACTGCGCATCGCCAATGTCGGCCAGCACGGCGTCGAAGAGCGGCAGCCGCGCCTGTTCTGCGGGTACGGGCAGTCCGGATTGCGCCATCAGCGCCAACAATCCCACAGTTTTCAGCGCCACGGTTTTGCCACCTGTGTTGGGCCCGCTCAGGATCAATTGGCGCGCCGCTTCGTCCATCTCCAGCGTCAGCGGAACCACCACGCCGCCATTCCTGCGCAGGCGATGTTCCAGCAGCGGATGCCGTGCCGCACGCAGAACCAACCATGCTTCCTGCGCGGTGCTGGCCGCTGGAACCAACGGAGCGATCTCGGGAGCGGTGCAGGCGTATTGCTGCGCAAAGCGTGCGCGGGCCAACAGCGATTCGATTTCTACCAGCGTCACCGCACCAGCGGCGATGGCATCGGCATGCTCGGCAAAGGCGCGCGTCATCGCCGCCAGAATGCGGTGCATCTCCTGCTGCTCTTCTTCCAGCAGCCGCTGCAGCTCGTTGTTCTGCTCGATGGTTTCCAGTGGCTCCACAAAAACCGTCTGCCCGCTGGAGCTGGCTCCATGCACTACACCGGCGATGCGTCGCTTCCACTCCGCCTTGACGGGAATCACAAAGCGCTCACCGCGCACGGTAATCCAATCCTCTTGCGCGGAGCCGACCTCACCCATGCGGCGCAACGTGGCCCGCAGGCTCTCTTCAATTTGTCGGTGCTGCCGCTCCATCTGGCGGCGAATGCGCGCCAGTTCCGGCGAGGCAGTATCAGCCAGCGTGCCGTCAGGTGTAAATTTGCCTTCCACGGCGCGCAGCAAGGGTTGAAAGCTGCCCGCAAGCACAGGAGCCGAAAGCACGCGCAGGCCGTCAATTTTCGCTGCGCTCGTCTCGGGCAGCGTGCGCAACACCGCCTGCCATGCGGCGATGCGGCCCACCAACACGGCCAGCGCACGGATGGAGTCCAGCTCCAGCGCGATGCCGGGGATACGCGCCTGCTGCAGGATTTCCGCAGGATCGATCAGTCCGTGGAAATCAAAGCTCAGTCCCGCATTCAACAGCGAGAGCATCTCCTGCACGTGTTGTTGCTCGCGGCGCACCCAAGCCAGATCGCCACTGGGTACCAGCGCGCGCACCCAGGCCTGGCCCACAGGCGTGCTGGCGCAGCCTGCAATCAGCTCCAATAGGCGCGGCAGCTCCAGCGTCTCTGCGCTGGTCTGTTGCAACGGCGAGGGGATGGTGGGCAACATGCTAGCAAAATCTTCTCACACGCTGCCGCAGAACTTTTTTGCGCCAACGCCGCAGTGAAGTGCGATACTGCCTGCGGTTCCATCCGCGGAAGATTTTTGCAAGGAGGAGAAATGGAAATGCAGCGCATCGTACGTTTTGAATTTTTCCCGGCAAATATCGATGCGGGACTCTTGGTGCTGCGCATCGGTGTTTGCGGCACGCTGTTTCTCAAGCATGGACTGGAGAAGATTCTGCACTACTCGCAGATGGCAGCGTCCATGGGCCACGCCGTAATCACCATTGCCATGATCAGCGACTCCATCTGCTCCCTGCTGATTATTCTGGGGCTGTTCACGCGCTGGGCTGCGCTGTACAGCTTTGCCAACATCTTTGTTGCGTGGGCTATGGTGCATCATTTTCTGTTCTTTGGCCGCGGGGCCGATCACGGCGAACTGATCGTGCTCTATTTGGCAGCGTTGGCGGCCCTCGTTCTGGCGGGGCCGGGCAAGTACAGCGTGGACGCATCGGTACAGGGCTAGCGTTCAACGCCAGCTCCCGCGCTGGGGAACCAACCCCGTGCGCGGCGCGTATCCAAAACCATACGGCAGAAAGCGAGGCACCCCATGTTTTGCCGCCAATGTGGAAAACCCATCGGAAATCAGGCATTTTGTTCCGCCTGCGGAGCCGCGACGGGGCTGGCATCAACCCCGGCACCCGGCCCAATTCCCGTGCCGCCGCCGGGCGCATTGCCGCCACACTGGAGCGGGCGCGTGCAGCGACATCTGCATACCCTCGGCATTCTTTGGATCGCCTTCGCGGGCTACTCCATGTTGCAGTGGCTGCTGGCCTACAGCTTCTTACATGGGATGGCCAGCGGCCATACTTGGTTTCTGAACATGGGAGCACCGTGGATGCACGGCGCTCCAGCCCTGCCCAACGCGGCCCTTTGGTGGATGCCCCTGGTGACGGTCTTTGTCACGCTGCGCGGCCTTTTGTCGCTTGCCACAGGCATCGCGCTGCTCACGCGCCAAACCTGGGGACGCACCTTTGCCATCGTCGTTGCGATTCTCTCGGTGCTGAAGCCCTTCACCGGCACGGCGCTGGCCATTTACACGCTCTGGGTTTTGTGGGGACCGCTCTCGGGTTTGGAGTATGCACAGATCGTTGCCGCAGGGCCTGAGGAACGCTAACCCCCACGCCATCACAAAGTGGGCGCACAAAACCAGTGCGCGGCCTTAGAATCAAAGGCGATGGCCTACCCTGAAACCCGCATGCGGCGGA
>JAJZMO010000073.1 GCA_021798235.1 Acidobacteriota bacterium
TGGAGTTGGCCGATGAGGCCTTCCGCAGCACGATTGCTCCCATGGCAAGGCTGCTGGCCGAGCATTTTACGCGCGACCTGTTTGGCAAGCGATTGGGCTGGCCGGAGTTCGAATTTGCCTTTAATGAACTGGAGGCGCGCGATGAGATGCAGGAAGTGCAGATTCAAACTGCATTGCTGACGGCGGGCGTGTTGACGGTGAATGAGGTGCGCGCGGCGCGCGGGCTGGGGCCGCTGGAAGGCGCAATGTTGGTGGAGGCGCAGCAGAAGGCGGCTGCGCAAAAAGCCAAAGCTCTGCCTGCGACGCGGACGGGGCAGTAACGGCAAAACGGGCGCCGTTTGCACAAGCCGGTGAGCGGGCGGCGGAACAAGCACACAACAACAAGAACAGGAGCACACATGAAATTTGACGCCATGGCAATGGAGTTGCCGGTGGTGCACGGGCATCCGAACCGGGTGCCATTTGAAGGCGTGCTGACGCTGGTGGATGTGCCGAGCGACAAGGCTCCGAGCGGATCACGCGGGCATCGCGTGGTGTTGACGAAGAGTGCGGCGGAGGCGGCGTTGCCGTCTTTGCTGGGCATGGCGGTGGACTTTCGTCCGGACTGGGAGGGCCATGACGCGCGGACCAAGTGCGGAATTTTGACCGAGGCCGACATTGTGGGGCAGCGGCTGGTGGTGAGCGGCTACTTGTACGGACGGGATTTCCCGGAAGTCGAGGAGAAGCTGCGGCAGTTGCCGCCAGGCAGCATGGGCATGTCGTATGAGCTGGCCGATGCGCATGTGGAAGACATGCGCGCGCAGGTTTGGAAGCTGACGCGAGCAACCTTTACGGGAGCAGCGATTTTGCTGCGCGAGAAGGCAGCGTACAAACAGACGGTCTTTCGGCTGAAGCCCCATGTGGCGCGCAAGCGCGGAGTGAATATGGCGGCGGATGGACAGGGTGCAGGCGGGCGATTTGCTGCGGTGTATCGCGGGGTGCAGGCGCTGCTGGCGTCGTAGCCGCGGCGAATGCGGATTGCATGCAGGTATGGGTGTGGGATGAACACTCCTTGCGCAGCGGGCCGGGCTTGGCTGGCCGCGCAGGAACAACAAAAGAAGAAAGGGAGCAGGGAGATGGAAATGGAAACGAATCGTTCCTTGGAAGCGTTGGCGGTAACGCTGGAGCGTCTGGCTGGCGCAGCCAGTGCATTGGAGCAGACGGTGGTTCGCCTGGAGGAGCAGCAAGGAGTGCTGACCGGCCAGGTGCAAAAGATTGTGGCCACAGTGGAGCAGGGCGGCGAGATGAGTGCAGATAGTCGTGTGGCCGAGTTGGAGCGCAAGCTGCATGAGGCGGAGATGCAGATCGCAAGCCTGCAGGCGGCACAAGGCAAGGCGCAGTTTGCCGCTGGGCAGGCTGCTGCAGCGCAGGGACGCAAGACGGTTTCTTCGGCAACGATGACACTGTTGGCCAAGCAGGGGATTGCGAATCTGGACTCGATCGAGGCCGGTGCATTGGATGCGGCACTGGGCAGTCTGAGCATGGAACAGCGGATTGCGGTGAAGGCGCAGTTGTTTCGTGCGGGACTGCTGAGCTAGCGCTCTGGGATTGGTCCCACCCTTCGCAAACGAGGCGAAGGAGGGGGCACCCGTAACCGCACTGGAGAGCCCCTACATCGAACGGCGGACAACAATTTTTCACAGATGGCCTATGGGCCAAGGAAAGGACATCATGAAGGCGAATTTTTACGATATTCACGCGGCTGCGGATTACATTGGCCCTGGCGCAATTGAAGTTCCGATTTATCAAACGGAGATCACCGACATTGTGCGTCGGCACAGCATTTTCAGCCAGCGCATCAAGCAGGTGCCAGCGACCGGCCATCCGTCGCGCTACTTCGAGGAGACGGCAATTCCAGCTCCAACAGCGGCCACGGGATTTGTGGATCCGCGCAACATTGCAGCACCGATTGTCAGCCCGACGCGCGTAGAGCGCGCGGTGCCGCTGAAGGCGCTGGTGGCGCAGATTAACTACAACCTGTTCGACATTGAACTGGGCAATCAGCAGAGTCAGTTTGCGTATTTGCAGGCCAAGGATTTGTCGGACACCATTGATGGCGTGATGTATGCGCACTCGCTGGCGCTGTGGAGCGGCACGGACACATCGCTGGCCACGCCGACGACGGCACAGTATTTTGGCGTGACGGGGCAGATTGCTGCTGGGGGCAACACAACGACGATCAGCACCACGGAGTCGATTGTGGATGGGTTGAAGGGAACGATTGCACTGATGGTCGCGAACTCGAATTATGCGGTGCGTCCGACGGCGATCTATGCGAACCCTGTTTTGCTGGATTTGATTGACCGCGAGATGAAGACGGAGTTCAACGTGGTGCTGAGCACCAAGGAGATCAATGCTGGATTCCGCGTCAAGACATTGACGACACAAGCGGGCGAGCTGCCGTTGATTCCTGATTGGGCGTTGGGATACACGGGTACTCCGGGATCGGGAACCGCCGTTCTGCCGGCGTATATCGTGACTGAGGATTTGATCGAGTATCACTGGCTGAGCGATCCGAATCCGCGCGTATTCCAGTTGGGGGTACCAGGATCGTTGGCTTCACAGTATGTGGTGGTGAAGTTTGGCGCTCCCGTGGTGAAGGGTGCCAGCTATGCGCATTACCAAGTGAACGTAGATCGGTAAGCAAGGAGCCTGTGAAGGGATGGCCGGCAGCGTGCCGGTCATTTTCTTTGGAGGCGATGCAAGTGGCGGCCAGTCTGCAACCGTGGGCTGGCCGTCGCTGTATTTTTGCGCAGCCGCGCGTGTAAGAGATGCGGCCAGTCCAGTGGAGGACGACAGATGGGATATTTGCAGCCGACAGATTATGAGAGCTTTGGTCTTCCGTCGGATACGACCGATGATTGGGTTCAAGCGGCGAGCGCGCTGATTGAGTCGTATTGCCATCGCGCAAGTTTGAATCCTACGCAGTATGAGGAGCGGATGCGCATGACGGCGCATGCGCAGACGGTACGGCTGAGCTATCTGCCTTTGGTGGCGGTGGCACCGAATACTTCTCCGTTGATTTCCGTGCAGGCGCGCTACATTCGCCCGCGGCGCGGAGAGTTGATTGATCCGGCTTACGAGCAGATTGCGTGGGTGTTTGGATTGCCGGGCGCTTGGAACACGCTGAACCCTGCGGACATTGATTATGTGCCGCTGACGGGCGAGCTGACGTTTCCCATGAACATTCTGGGGCTGCCCTACAACCAGGTGGACATTGTGTACACGGCAGGGCTGAACACGATTCCCGTGGCGGTGCAATGTGCCTGTGCGCAGATTGTGAAGAACATGCAGAGCACGCCGGGGCTGAATGTGAAGAGCAGCCGCATGGACACGATGGCGATGGAGTACTTTTCGAATTCACTGATCGATCCACAGGTGGCGGCATGGTTGCAGCCGTATGTGGCCACGCGGATGGGGTGAGCGATGTGTGCAGATTTAAGTGTAAGGAATCCTACGGCAGCGCAGCAGCGCATGGCCGACGCGCTGTTGCGATCGTTGGGCGGGCGGACGGTGCTGTTGCGATTGCCGACACCGGCGCAGGCGGGCGTGGACACGGAACAGTTAGGGATGACGACACCGTCCTTTGAAGACATTCCACTGTCGCCTGCGGTGTTTCGGCGTGTGCGTCCGGAGATGAAGAACGGGCAGGTGAATCGATACGAGCTGCTGATCTCAGCGGCATCCGTGCAGTCACAGCTTGGATTGCTGCAACTGCCGTCAGCAGATGATTTGTTTGCGATGGCTGTGGGCGTGTTTGTGGATCAGGAGCTGATGATGATTGTTTCTGCGGCGGAGGCGGAAATGTTTGGACAGCCGTACCTGTATCGCTTGGTGTTAGAAGGCCCGCAGAGCCAGATTCTGTAGGGATGCGCTAGGGGTAAGCAAACGGAATGGGGGCCGGGAATGCAAAATGCGCAAAACACGTTTTACATCACGCTGCGCAATCGGTTGGCGACGCTAAATCCCAGCCGCACGATTTATTTGCGGGGAGTGACGAGGCCGGGGATTTTGGTGGAGGGCAACGAGCTGGTGATTGCAGAGCCGTACTCCGATGTATTTCTGCTGCGCTGGAAGGGATTGCAGTGTGATCCGTATTTGGCGGAGGTAATGCAGCAGATGGAGTGTGAGATCGAATACCAGACCGAGGGGACGGCGGCGAATCTGGGCATGGATCGTGGGCAGATGCTGGCGAAGATGGATGCGGAGCTGGCGGCACTGTTGCAACCCAACTCGGCGACCAAGCTGAACTATACGCAGACGCCGCCGGTCGAGATGGAGACGCAGGTGTTTTGGACAGAGGCAACCTTTCATCCGGTAAAGGTGGTGCGTGATCGATTGTCGCGCACGGCGGTGGTGCATATTTTCAGCTATCAGGAGCCAGGTGAGCTATGAGCACAAGCACAGTAACTCCCTTGGCGTTGACGCCGCCGATTACGCACAGAGTGCGGGCCTACTTTGCCGCACCGAATCGAGCCGGTGGGCAGCCGGTGGTGTTTGATCCAGCGCAGAACGGGAATTTTACGTTGAATGCGCCGCCAGCGCCGTGGATGGATTTGGGATGGGTGGACACGTTCGAACGAAAGGCGGGGACAAAGATTGTTGCGCTGCGCAGTGGAGCGCCGGGGCTGCCGCTGTCACAGGTACGAACGGAGATGGACTCGCTGGTGACGCTGCACTTTTTGAGTTGGGGAAAGTTGCAGATGGCGGTGACGGGCGGATCGGAGCAGATGAATTTGCTGGCGACTGCAAGTGGCGCGGCAGCGAATGGATCCGGTGGCGCGGCGGCGGCGGCGGTTCCGGTTCAGGCCAACAGTACGTCCACCTTTGTGGCGATTGCCTCGGCACAACTGAGCGGCTTCAGCCCGGGGCAGATGGTCGTGGTGGATGTGAACTACACCGGGCAGACGGGCTATGTGGGCAGCGGCGTGAGCGGGGCGTATGTAAGCTCTGCGGCGGCTGTCAATAATGATGCGAACTACATTCGGCGCGTGAGCTTCAACGTAGGGAGGATCACGTCTGTGGGGGCGACGGGATTAACTCTGGCGCAACCTTTAATAGCCGGAGCGCCGTCGACATCGATGTTTGTGCAGCCGATTGCCGGATTTGTGGACCGCGAGGGCAGCAATTTTTTTCAGGAATGGTCGGCGCTCTTTGTGATTCCAGGCGAGCAAGGGGATCGGATTTTGCTGCACTATCCCCGCTTACAGATTGCGGCGAGCGGTACGGAGCTACAACAGCCATTGGCGGCACCGCTGGCGAAGG
>JAJZMO010000130.1 GCA_021798235.1 Acidobacteriota bacterium
AGCATGAAGTTGGCCAGCGCGCGTTCGAGGCGTGCTCCGGCCTGCCAGTAGACGGCAAAGCGAGCGCCAGAGATTTTTGCTGCGCGATCAAAGTCCAAGATGCCGAGCTGCTCGCCGATCTCCCAATGCGGTTTTGGCGTGTACTCAAATGAGCGAATCGTTCCCCAGCGACGAACCTCAACGTTGTCGTCGGCGCTTTTGCCCACGGGCACGTCGGCCTGCGGCAGGTTGGGAATCTGATGCAGCACGGCGCGCATCTGCTCTTCTGCTGCGGCAGCCTCGGCCTCCAATCGCTCGGCATCTTCCTTCAGTGCGCGCGTGCGATCCATTTGCGCCGTGGCATCCTGCCCAGACTTTTTCAGTTGCGCAACCTGTTCGGAGATTTGATTGCGCTCGGCCTTCAGCTTTTCCACCTGCGTGATGGCGCTGCGGCGGCGCAGATCGAGCGCCTCAAAACCAGAGAGCAGCGCCTCGGCGTCCACGCCGCGCTGCGAGAGTTTTTCCTGAACCAGCGCAAGATTTGCGCGCACAAATGCCAGATCGAGCATGGCCTTATTGTACGGGATGGAGCGGGGCGCAGGCGCGGCTACTGCGCCAGCGATTTGTAGTGGACCACGCGCTGCTCGACAATCTCTTCCGAGCTTTTTCCGTCGCCATTGCTGGGATGATGCACCAGCAATTTCCCGGTCAAAATGTAGTAGCCTTCCTCATCGCGCTCCTGCACATCGCCGCGCAGAATGACGCCGTCAAAGGAATACCACAGGCCGTGAACGACCTTGGTGGCAAACTGCAATTGATTGCCGTGGATCGCGGTGTGGTCAAAAAAATAGGTGAGCGGCGATTCCTTGTCGGTTTCTGCGTCGCCGAGCCGGGCAATGTAGCCCTTGAGCTTGCCGCGATGAATGTCAATTTCGATGGATTCATTTCTGTGGTCGAAGGCATACGAGCCGGAGACATCTTGAGAAAGAGCAACGGCACCGGGCGGCGGCGGCAAGGGCTCGTTGCTAGCCATTGCCTCCGCTGCGGGCTGCTGGGTTGGGGTTGCGAGCAACGTGCGCTGCGCCGTGGACGGCGCAGGCAAGGCCTGCGCGCGTGCAAGCGGTGGCATCCCAACCAGAATGCTCAGCACTATGACCCATCGGAACATGCGCGCGCCACAGAAAAACGCCGGAGGCCTTGTTCCTGTATGGACGCCGTCGGTTTGGCTCATCCTGCGCTCCCCTCACTCCCGGCCATCTTCCATGGCAACATTCCGCCGCGGCCCCAAGGGCGTTGGCGTTGGCCCCATGGGCTGCGTGGGCAGTGCATCCTCTTCCGCCATTCCATCCAGCGGGCGCACCAAAATTTGCAGGCGCATGAGAATTTTGCGCGTAAGTCCGGTCAAAGGCAAGCTCTGCAGTTGAATGCCGTTGGCCCAACAAACTTCTCTGCCGGCGGCATGGGGTTCCGCCGGGGCCACGCCCAGATCATATACGGAGACAGCGTAGCGGGTTTTGGTAATCGCATGTTTGGTATTCCAAACAGGTCTGTATTGCTGCAGCGTTGCTGGCTTGGCCATGGGCAGCTCCCACATGCCCGGCATGTGTGCCGCATCCAGTGGCCGCCGCAGCAATAAAATCTCCACGGGATTTTTAGCGCTGCGCCGCAGCACTTGATACGCAACCGGCACGCTGAGCGGCTTGGGTCGCGGCGGGACAGGATGTTCATTTTGTGTCCGGCAATACTCCTGCACAGGACAGCGAACGCAGAGCGGCAGACGCGGTGTGCAGAGCAGCGCACCGAGTTCCATCATGGCTTGGTTGAAGGTGCCTGCATGGTGCGGGTCCAGCAGCTTTTGGGCCGTGGCTTCAATGCGTTTGCGTGTGGGCAGTTTGCCCCCGGTTGCACCCAGAACGCGGGTCAGCACGCGCTCCACGTTGCCATCGACCACGGCGACTGGCTCTTCAAAGGCGATGCTGGCCACGGCGGCGGCGGTGTATTGGCCTACGCCGGGCAGTTTGAGTAGCTCCGCGTAGCTGTGGGGCATCTTGCCGCCGTAGGAGTGCAGCAGCAACCGCGCCGCCTGATGCAAATGGCGGGCGCGTTTGTAGTAGCCCAGGCCGCTCCATTGGGCAAGAATTTCCTCTTCGCTGGCCAAGGCCAACGCGGGGATCGTCGGATAGCTGCCCACAAAAGAACGATAGATGGGGATGACAGCCGCCACGCGCGTCTGTTGCAGCATAATCTCCGAAACCCAAATTTTGTAGGGATCGCGCGTGCGCCGCCAAGGTAGATCGCGGGCGTGGATGGAGTACCACCACAAGAGCGCCTTGCGAAAGTTCAACAAGTGCACGCCCGTCAACGGCTGGGCTTTCATAGATTGATTTTATTCGTATTGGCCAAACACTGCCGCCAACGCCCCGTTCTCTCCATGCTCGTTCGCGGCCAGGGTGGGGGAGTCGATCGCTTCCCCCACCCTCTTGCCGCTCTACGCGAACAGGCGCTAGTCGCCCATCACCGGCTCTTCCATCTTGCGTTCCGCCGGAACGGCAGGCCGCAGTGCGTTGAGCGCAACAAAATTTTCCATCGGCTTCTCTCCCAGCACGTGCTGGCGATACAACGCAGCCATGCGGGCATTCTCCGCCTCCTGCTTCAGCTTGGCGTCGCGGGCCAGAATCTTCTCTTGTCGCGCGTTTTTGGCGATGCCCAGCTTGTCGAGCGTGTCGTTGGCCGCGGCATGTACATGCTCCTCGTTCAGGTGGAGCTTGTGGTGGACTTCGCCAATCTGCACCTGCTTGCCACCGGCGAAGATTTCATGGCGTCCATGCTCCTCATACCACTTGGTGAGCGTGGCCGTCATGTGCATCTTCTCGATGATGTTGCGCCAGCCGATGCCGGTGTTGTAGGCGCAGAAGCTGATCTCGCCTTCCTGCGTGGCATAGGGGATAATGCACTGTTCAGTACGGCGGAAGTCGTAGTTGAACAGATCCTGGAACCACATACCAGCGATGAACAGGAAGTTCCAGCGGTCGGCGCGGCGCTTCTGAATGTCAGCCATCGTGCGGTCGCCCTTCACCGAGCCGTAGTCGCGGCCGGTTGCGCCGAAGCTCTTGTCAAACTTCTCCAGCATGGCTTTGATGGTGAAGTGCTGGGGAGCCTTAAAGGGATTGTAGTTGCGCATCAGGGCTAGGGCCACGCCGACCACAGAGAGAAATTTGCCGCGGGCAGCGTCGTTGATCTTGGCCACATCCTTGGCAAGGCGATCGACGTTTAAGAATGCAGAAACAGGAACCGCCTCTTTGGTCTCTTTGTCAATCATGACAGCCATGCCGATGCCGCAATTGGGATGGCAACCGCAGGAGAGCTGTCCCCAATCATGATTTGGCCCATGCACCAGATCGGCCCAATCGGAAAAAGTGCTCATAAAGCTGATAGGGAACCAGTCGCGCGTGGGTTCGCCCAGGCCGGTCTGGCTTTTGATGTCGTGCGCCATGTGGCTGAGCGTGTAGCGCTGTGCGGCGCGGCGCTCATCGGTGACGGCCTCATCGCGGCCCGTAAAGGAGACCGGCTGGAAGCTGAGGAAGTTGATGGTCTTCGGGTTGTCGAGCGCGAACTGAATGATGCGGCCCACCTGCTCATTGTTGATGCCATTAACGATGGTGGTGACGGGAACGATGTCCACGCCGGCCTCATGCAGATTGTGAATCGCCTGCAACTTCACATCAAAAAGATTGCCGACCTTGCGATGGGAGTTGGCAGCGTTGCCGATGCCGTCAAATTGCAGGTAGGCATAGCGCAGCCCGGCCTTGGCAGCGGCCTGGCAAAACTCCTTGCTCTTGGCGAACTCGATGCCATTGGTGGCCGCCTGCACGGAGTTGTACCCCACCTTGCGCGCGTAGGCGACGGCCTCTAAAAAGTGGGGCGATAGCGTCGGCTCGCCACCGGAGAATTGCACGGACATTTGACGCCGCGGCTTGATGGAGATGGCGTTGTCGAGCAGCGTCTTGATCTCTTCCCACGACAGCTCATGCACGAAGCCAACCTGGTTGGCGTCCATGAAGCAGGGGTCGCACATCATGTTGCAGCGGTTGGTCAGGTCAATGGTCAGCACGGAGCCGCGGCCATGCGTGATAGTTGAGGAGCCATGCTTGTGCAGTTTTTCGTCATTGTGCGCGCGAATGTCGCGGCCCGGAAAAACCTCTTCCAAATGCTTAAAGAAGGCCGGGTCGATCGACATGACATCTTCAAAGTGGCCGTGGATGGGGCAATCCTTCACCATCAGGATTTTGCCGTCGCGCTCAACAATCTGCGCTGGAATCTCGCCGACCTTTTCGTTCAAAAGAATCTCGTGCGGCAGCTTGCCGTCGAGAATCTGCTGGCGCATCTCTGGCACACACTTTGGGCACAAAGAGTCCGTGGTGCGCGGCCAGCCAAGTGGCGGCTTTTCTTTCTGGTACGACTTCAGCAGTGGCTTGTCGGACCACTTGGGCGTAAAGGATGGGTTAGGGTGAATGCTATTGAGTTTGTCAAAAACCGTCCAACCAGCCTGGGCGGCAACCGTAACAGCTTTTTCCAGATATTTTACGGCCTTTGCCATATGCTTCGTTCTCCTCAACGTTAGCTAGGGCAGCCCTCCAAAACCATTATTTAGCAGCTTTTATGACGATGCAACTCATGCTTGCTGGGATGAAAGACTGCTGCGTTTCGTCTCACTTCGTGTCGCAGTACAACATGACTGTGGCTATAGATGCACGGACCAAGAATTTAGACGCAGCTCAGGGAGATTTTTTTGCACGGGTGGGACTGTGCCATTTGTCACAGCTCGTCACAGAAAAATTTCTGGGCCGCACCCATGCAGGATGCGGCCCCCCAAGGAGAACGTACTTGCCCTGTTCGCAACTCAATATGCGGTTGCGCTGAAGTAGTTCACGTTGATGCCACCATTTTGCCCATTGCTCTGGATGATCTCGGCTCCAAATTCCGTATTGAGTTCATACCATTGCTGGCTGAGCCAATTGTGGCTAAAAGCCACATAGTAAATAAATGGCTGCAGGTTGCCGCTGAAACTGTTGGTCTGTGCTGTCCGAACAAAGGACCACACCGGCCAGCCCACATTGCCAGCCCATACATCCCAAGTACCCGACATGCCGCCGAGGGCGACCGACGAAGCGATCTTCTGCCCAGCAGGCTGGTTGCCAGAATAACTGAGCCAAACCATCAACTCCGCAGAAGGGGAGCCGGGATTGGTGCTCGGACTAAAGAAAAGATCGTAGGCTGCATCATATTGGTTGTTGCCCGGCATGGAAAAGCTGACCGA
>JAJZMO010000085.1 GCA_021798235.1 Acidobacteriota bacterium
CGCCAATCCCGATGCGCGCGCCTCCAGTACGGACGATGATCAGGGTGATGGCCTTTGGGATGCGGCCCCTGATCGTGATGTGTATGTGTGCCACCACTCATTGGGTTCCTTGCAGTCTCCGGCGGTCAATGTTCGGCAAAGCATTGGAGTCGACATGGAAGCAGTTCTGCCCCGCAACCACTTCCACAAGTGGAGAGCGCGAAGCTGCAGTGCTAGGGCGTGTAAAGGATAGGCAGAGTTTTTCCCCTGAGTTGGCTCCCAGTACTTAGACCCATGTGCGGCACCGCAGCGCGCTCTTGTTCGACTTACTCAATGAGTTATGCTGCAGCTTCCAGCTTGCCGTGATCGTCGCAGTGCTTTTCGTGCGGATGATGCAAGTGCCCTTTCACAAGATAGTCCGTATGATCTCCATGCGGCACAGCCTCATGCCCGCACTTGGGGCCGTGAACGTGTTTCTCTTCATGAGCACCGCAGTTATGCTCCGGCGTACACTTTTCTGGATTTGCGGCATTGATGGACAGCTTGTGTTCCTCAACGTGCTTTCCGTTGACGTGATGCATGTGCCCATCCTGGAGATAGTCCGAATGGCCCTCATGTTTTACGGCGGTATGGCCACAGTTCGAACCGTGAACGTGTAAGCGTTCCTCATGCTTAATGGATGTTGCTGGCATAGCTTGTATCTCCAATCATCGCAAATTGAATTTGCATTCCAGGGTGCTCGCTCGCATTCCTATTCGAGCGGAGCATCCCTTCCATGCAACTCCAATCTAGGCTGGCTCAAATTCGATTGCTGTTTCTTTTTAGACGAGCTGCACTGTAAGCGCCTAAGATCCTCACCGAAGTCATTCTGTCTTGGGCACTATAACTGGAATTAATTTTCCGCGCTTATATCCGATGCAAAGGTTTTCCTGCTCTTAAGCCACAGCTCAGGCCGGAGCATACACACAATATCCTCGTGGCGGGGCTGGGAACTCTGCGTTCCCTTCTGCATCGGTTGTACGCTCATCGGGATGGGCCGCGTCGTGGCCCTCCCATGCTACCGGCATGAATTTCTGGTTGGCCCACTTTGTCCTCACGGATGTGCCGCTCCACTGATTTCCGAGATTGTTCAGTACATAGATCAACCCACTCTGCGTTTCCGTTCCGTGTCGCTGCAGGATGTACAGATCGGGATCGACGTGAAGAATCGTGGACTCACCCCCCGCATAGCGATGATGCACATTGATCAGCGCGTCAATTCCATTCGGCGTGCGCGGCCGTGCCAGTTCACAATTGAAGTAGTCCCACCAGAAGATGCACGGGTATCCGTCCCCCGTCAAAAGAAACGAATACCCAAGCATCTTGTCATGGACAACCTCATTGCCACCCATGTCGTGATTTTCGGTGAAGGTGACCGCATTGAATGGACGCTTGGCCGAAACAGACTCACCATCAGACAGCTTGCGCAGGTCATAATTCGGCGTGTCGCAAACATCTTTGAGCTTGTACCGCAACGGAAAGTCGAACGCAGCGATCTGATGATCGGTGACTGCCCGTACGCGATCCAGCCAATTGTCGATGGCCTCAGATCCGGACCAATACTCCCCCACCACAAAGGGGGTGAACTCGCGTCCATCTTTCTTTTGATACTGATACTTTGCGAGCAATCCGATCATCCACGCCTCAAAACCTTTTGCGAAATCAAATCGAAAGCCATCGAAATCAAGCTCTTCGATCAACATGCGCGCATACTCAAACATTGCCGCATACACGCGAGGATTGCGATGGCAGAGGTGCGGAAATTCTGCGAACCTTTCCCCTTCGATGATCGTCCGTTCATAGCGGCTGGGATGAAAGCAGTTCCAGTCGCGAGGAAACTTCCCGCTCTTCGGCGTGAACTTTGTCCATCGCTTCTTGCCGTCCAACGGGTTCGTCTCTTCCCCGTCGGCACCAGAATTATGGTTGATCACCATGTCGGCAATCGCACCGATATTATGCTTTCGCATGAGCTGAATGAGTTTCTCCAGTTCAGCGCGATTGCCATACAGGGTTTTTACAGACCCCTTTTGATCCAGATCGCCGAGATCGAAATAATCGTAAGGATCATAGCCATTCGAAGTAGGGTTTGCAGCTTTGCTGACGGGAGGCAGCCACAGGGAATTGATTCCAGAGGCTGCCAGTTGCGGCACCTTCTCCGCAAGGTAGTTCCACCACTCTCCCTGCTTGTTTTCCTTGATCGGAGCATCCCAGTAAAACGCCTGCATCATCACTGCCGTTTTCGCTTTCTCCCTTTGGAGTCGTTGGTTCAATCTTCGGCATCGCGTTTCTGCATGTGTGGGAGTCTTGATCTCTAGACCGATCCCCCATCGAGTCGAAGCCGTTGCCGAACCGCAAGTTTCCCATCGTGTCGCGTGCAACCAATGGAGCAGGGCTTGCGCTGAAACACAGCGCGTACACAGGGGAAATAAATAGGCGCCAAGCTACATTGCTGACGCCACAAAATATCCGTCGTGCCACCAGCGGATAGTATCCTGCTGCGGAACCGCAAAGGTTGAGCAGTTCTGCTCGTGCATCGTGGCAAGTGACTCGTATTTGTGAATGCAAAATTCGGTAAAAATCTGGTCGAAAAAAATGGACGCCCCCAACCTCTGCGCATAGCTCGCCTCTGGAAAGCGTGTTTTTTGGTGGGGCATTTTCCATGCTCCAAGCCAGGCAAACGCGGTATGCTTCCGATATACCGTTTTCGGAGGGAATCCATGAAGATTGCTGCAAGCGTAACGGATCTGATCGGCGGCACGCCGCTGGTTCGCCTCAACCGCGTCACGGCAGGCTGCAAGGCCACCGTCGTCGCCAAGCTGGAGAGCGCCAACCCGGTTTGCAGTGTGAAAGACCGCATTGGCAACGCCATGATCGAAGCCGCAGAGCGCGAGGGAAAGATCACCCCCGGCAAGACTGTGCTGATCGAGCCGACCAGCGGCAACACCGGCATCGCCCTGGCCTTTGTGGCCGCAGTCAAGGGATATGAACTCATCCTGACCATGCCGGAGACGATGAGCATGGAGCGCCGGATTCTGCTGTTGGCCTTTGGCGCAAAAATCGTTCTGACCCCGGGCGCGAATGGCGTCAAAGGCTCCATCGCCAAGGCCGAAGAGCTGCTGCGCGAGATTCCCAACAGCTACATGCTGCAACAGTTCAACAACCCGGCCAACCCCAAGGTTCACCTGGCGACCACTGGCCCTGAGATTTGGAATGACACCGACGGCCAGGCCGACTTTCTCATCTCTGGCATCGGCACCGGCGGCACGCTGACCGGCGTCAGCGAGTACATCAAAGCGCGCAAGCCCAGCTTCCGCGCCATTGCCGTCGAACCAGCCGACAGCCCCGTGCTCTCTGGCGGCAAGCCCGGCCCACACAAGATTCAAGGCCTGGGCGCGGGCTTTGTGCCCAAGGTGCTCAAGACGGAGCTGATCGACGAGATCATCACCGTGACCAATGACGACGCAGTGGCCATGGCGCGGCGCATGCCCAAGGAAGAAGGCCTGCTGGTCGGCATCTCCGCCGGCGCAGCCGTGCATGCGGCGGTACAGGTGGCGCACAGGCCAGAGAATGCCGGCAAGCTGATCGTTGCCATCATCCCCAGCTTCGGCGAACGCTACCTCTCCACCATTCTCTTTGACGAGTTGCGCCAGCAGGCCATGCAGACGCCAA
Source organism: Acidobacteriota bacterium (assembly GCA_021798235.1). Next base: position 3,688 of record JAJZMO010000085.1, read on the forward strand.
CCTCGCCTGTGACTCTATGAAGTGGACGCACGCCATCCGCGAGGACATTCAATCGGTCTTTGACCGGGATCCCGCGGCTTCTTCGCTGGCAATGGTGCTGTTTTGCTATCCGGGCTTGCACGCGGTGTGGGCACATCGCGTGCATCACTGGCTGTGGTGCAAAAACCGCAAGCTGGCCGCGCGCATGCTCTCGCAGCTCGCGCGCTTCTGGACGGGCGTCGAGATTCATCCCGGCGCGCGCATTGGCCGCCGCCTGTTCATTGACCACGGCATCGGCGTGGTGATTGGCGAGACGGCCATCATCGGCGACGATGTGACTCTGTATCAGGGCGTCACACTCGGCGGCACGGGCAAGGAAAAAGGCAAGCGCCATCCCACGCTGCGCGACCGCGTTTTTGTGGGCAACAACGCCAATATTCTCGGCAACATTACGATTGGAGAAAACTCCCGCGTGGGCGCTGGCTCCGTCGTGCTGCGCGATGTGCCGCCGGATTCGACCGTCGTCGGCGTGCCCGCGCACATTGTCTATCAAGAAGGCAAGCGTGTTTTAATTACCGATCCGCACCAGATCAACGATCCACTCTCCGACGTGTTGATCGCGCTGGGGGAAGAGGTCAAGCATCTGAAGACGCGCTTGGAGAAATTGGACGGAGAGTTGCAACAGGCGCGCACCCAGGAGCCGGCCAGTTCTTTGCAGGCCGAAGAACAGGAGCGCGCGCAGTATCGCTGCGAAGTTGGCATTCGCTCGGATTACTTCCACATGGGCGAAGGAATTTAGCTCCCATCGAAAATTGTCCGCAGGCAGGGGACAGCGCTGCGGGATGATTTCGTGAGCAGCGTCACGCATTGCGCGTCCAACGCGCATAGAGGCAAACCAAAATTTATAATGAAGATTAGGGGCAGCACCTGCTTGGTTCCCCAAGCTCTGTCGAAAAGGATGCGATGGTTATGCAGCAGCGCAAAGCATTTTTTCTATGGAATGTATGCTGGCTTTTTCTAGCACTATCGCTTGCCACCACGTTGCAGGCTCAAAATGCGGGAGCCAACCTGTTTAATGGCAAATGCGCGCATTGCCATGGGGTCGATGGGCTGGCCAACACGGCGGCAGGCAAGGCGCAACATGTTCCGCCCTTGACCGCACCCGATGTGCTGAAGATGACGGATGCAGACCTGACGTCCATCATCACAAACGGCAAGGACAAGATGCCATCCTTTGGCAACCGGCTGACGGATGCGCAGATTCAAGAGGCCGTCGGCTACATTCGCACGCTGCAAAAGCAGACAAAGCAGGATTGATGCCCAACATGAGCGCCCTCGTTTCCGAAGAAACCACGCAGAATATGACCACGGCGCAGAAGGCGCTGCGCATCAACCTGGATGCGGGCCGCTACGGAACCTTTGCCGAGATTGGCGCAGGGCAGGAGGTGGTGCGCTGGTTCTTTCAAGTGGGCGCGGCGGCGAAAACAATCTCCAAATCCATCTCCGCCTATGACATGACGGTGAGCGATGCGATCTATGGCCGCTGCCAGCGCTATGTTTCGCGCGAGCGGCTGGAGAGCATGTTGACGCATGAGCACTCCTTGAACCTGGAG
>JAJZMO010000262.1 GCA_021798235.1 Acidobacteriota bacterium
GACCGCGATGAGCGCCCCGACGTGGACAGCCGCTATCAGGCGGCCGTTTCGGCGATGAGCGGCACGGGCGGCTGGCCGCTTACGGTGATTTTGACGCCGGATGGAAAGCCATTCTTCGGCGGAACCTATTTCCCGAAAGAAGAACGCTACGGACGACCCGGTCTGGCGCGCGTGCTGCTGACCATGGCGGAGGTCTACCGCACCAAGCACGGCGAAGTGCTGGAGTCTGCCGAGAGCGTGGTGAGCGCAATCGAATATAACGAGAGCTTCTCTGGCCGCTCCGGCGATTTGCACGCAGGGCTGGCCGGAAAAATTATGCAGTCTGCGGTGCAGCAGTTTGATCCACGCCACGGCGGCTTTGGTTCGCAGCCAAAGTTTCCGCATCCAGCCATGCTGGACCTGCTGTTGGACGCCGCAGCGCGCCCCGGCGATGAAGCCGCACGCAGCTCCGCGCAAAACGTAGCGCAGGTGACCCTGGACAAAATGGCTCGCGGCGGCATCTTCGATCAACTGGCCGGCGGTTTCCATCGATACTCGGTGGATGAGCGCTGGGTGGTGCCGCATTTTGAAAAAATGGCCTATGACAACAGTGAGCTGCTGAAGAATTATCTACACAGCTTTCAAAGCTTCGCTGAGCCGGAACATGCGCGCGTGGCCCGCGAAATTCTCCGCTGGATGGATGCCTGTTTAAGCGACCGCGAGCACGGAGGATTTTATGGCTCGCAGGATGCCGACATTACGCTGGACGACGACGGCGACTACTTTACCTGGACGCGCGCGGAGGCTGCGGCGGTTTTGACGCCAGAGGAAATGCAGATCGCCGCTCTCTACTACGACATTGGCGACCTCGGCGACATGCACCACAATCCAGCCAAAAATGTGCTGCACGTTCCGTATTCGCTGGCGGAAGCGGCGCAGCGGCTGGCGATCGACGCATCGCTAGCGCTGTCGCTGCTGGCCGCTGCGCGTAAAAAATTATTCGCAGCCCGAATGCAGCGGCAGGCACCTTACATTGACCGCACGCTGTATGTGAATTGGAATGCGATGTGCATTTCGGCCTATTTGGAAGCCGCGCGCGTGTTGGGATTGCCTGCGGCGCAGAAGTTCGCGCTGCTCAGTCTGGATCGCATTTTGCAGGCAACATGGAAGCCGGGCGGGGAACTGACGCGCGTGGCCGCCGCGGCCGAGGGATCCGCCCCTGCGCGGCCCATCGCCGGCACCTTGGACGACTACGCCATGCTGGGCACGGCCTGCCTTGACGCCTGGGAGTCCACCGCAGAGATGCGCTACTACGAAACGGCAGAGGCCATCGCAGATGTCATGGTCAAAAAGTTTTATGACCCGACCGGCGGCGGATTTTTCGACACAAGCCTCTCGCCATCCGATACAAAACCCTCTCCGCTGGGAGTGTTGAGTGCGCGGCGCAAGCCCTTGCAGGATTCGCCCACGCCTGCGGGCAATCCCACGGCTACCGCGCTCCTGCTGCGGTTGGAGGCTTACAATGGCCGCGCCGATTGGCGCGAAAAGGCGCAAGACACGCTGGAGGCCTTTGCCGGAGTCGTGGAGCATTTTGGCCTGTATGCTGGTGCGTACGGTCTGGCGCTGCAACGGCATCTGCTGCCGCCGGTGCAGGTCTGCGTGGTGGGTGAGGACGCAGCGGCGGATGTGTTGTTCGCCGCGGCGATGACGCGCTACGCTGTCAACAAAACCGTGCTGCGCATTCCGCGGGCTGCGCTGGCCGCGCGTGCCCTGCCGCCGGTTCTGGCCGCAACGCTGCCGCATCTGCCGGAGTTGAAGAACTCCGCCAGCTTGGCCGTGGTCTGCGCGGGCGCAAGCTGCCATCCTCCGGTGCAGAGCGCCGAGGCACTGGTGGAGTTATTGCAGCAAACTCTGTAGTGGCGATCGGGCTTGGAGGAAAGGGAACCGAAGACTCCGCCAGGCCGTCACCGCCCATGCCTCCACTTTTTTTATGCTCCCGCTGACCAGCTCATCGATAAACCCAAAGCGGCATTTGTTAGGGATGGGTCGTAGGGGATTGAGTGACAAACAGTACATTTTTAGTTAGTAATCTGTACATATATTCAAGTTTGCAATCTGATTTGGATTTCAGAGGGTGACTCAGATGCACGATCAAGAACCTATCTATGATGTGGCCCTATCATTTCTTTATGAAGACCTTGCTTTGGCTCAGGCTCTTCACGATGAACTAAGCAAAGGGTTAAATGTATTCTTCTTTCCGCGCAATCAGGAAGAGCTTGCGGGTAGCGATGGATTGGAGTCCATGCAAAAACCCTTTCGTAGTCAATCCCGCCTTAATGTCGTTCTGTATCGTCAGGGATGGGGCAAGACGCCTTGGACAGGCGTAGAGCAGGCAGCGATAAAGGATAGCTGCTTGGCAACGTCTTTCCAAAGCATCTTTTTTTTCGTTATCGAGCCTACTTCCGAGATTCCAACTTGGTTGCCCAATACCCATGTCCGATTCAATTTCGTAGATTTCCCGCTCGACCAGGCTATCAGGGCAATAAATGCGCGCGTGCTGGAGAGAGGCGGCCATTCCATGGAGATGACCCCCGCACGAAAGGCAGCACGTTTTCAGGACGAGGACGAATACCAGCGCGACCGTCGCCTGATTAGCTCCCACCAGGATGGTATGCAGAAAATTCAGCAGAACGTCGAACTGTTGTTTGCCAAAATAAGCGGAGAGATTGAGGACGTCAATGCGGAGAGCGATTTAAATGTTGAATGCCGTATAACAAGTCAATTTCAGAGCGGTGGACCGTATTGCGTGCTAGGCCTTCCAGGGCTTGGTATGTCTATCAGGTGGGTCAAGCCATTTTCCAATACTCTTGATGAAGCTCATTTAATCGTTTGTGAACTCAACGAGGACCCAACCACCCCGCTGAACCAGATTCGTCGGCAACTGCCCAATGTACTCAGGGAGGAAAAATACCTGCCGGATATTTCGCGAGACAGAAAATACGTTTGGAGACCTATGAGAGGCGGAGAAGAGATGATTACGAGTGAAGCCCTCGCCGCGAAGCTCATATCCCAGCTACTTGATTTGGTGGAGAGGGATCGCGCTGGCAAGGTTAAGCGGCAGGGATGGTGATAGTCCCCATAGATAGGTTTCTGCTTGTTGGGGCACGGAGTTTTCCCATGCTACGGATCAGCAAACCGCCGTCAGCGTCACAGGTACGGACGGGCTGAGGCCTGTTCCCTTCATGGACTCAAGTTTCGCCTCTTCAAAACGCTGCTTCGTTCAGAGCTTCTACAAGTCTTTTTCGCTGAGAGCAGGAACGTTCTGGAGGGTGAGATAGACTGCCCCACCCTAGCCGCAAAAGAGCGCGGCTAGGATGGGGCACCACAAATTTTGTTCACACTTGGCTTGCAAAGGCTCCGCAGCCTTACAAAACTACAAAAACAGCTGGGCCAGCACCAGCGTAATCGTTGCCAGCAGTTTGATGAGCACATGCAGTGATGGCCCGGCGGTGTCCTTGAAGGGATCGCCGACCGTGTCGCCGACGACCGAGGCCTTGTGCGCCTCCGAGCGCTTGCCGCCGTGGTGGCCCGACTCAATGTAATTTTTGCAGGCGTGCGATCAACTTGCTGGCCATGTTGTCTTCGCTTTCCGTCCAAAGCAGGCGCGTCTCAGCGCCGCAATTCTTTTCCACCGCCTTGGTCAGCGCGACCAGCAGCAGCACATTCTGCTGCAAGCGTTTTTGGCCCTCCGCATCCAGCGGAACCTCTTCGCACAAAAAAGGCGTGTCCAAGCCAAGGTCGATGCGGATGTGGCCCTGCTGCTGGTAGCAGCCCGCATCAAACTCCGGGCCAAAGGCCACGATGCGCAGGGGAAGCTCTTGTTCGCGCCAGAGCGTGTCGAGCAGGCCGTCGCCTTCGGGCATCCAAAGCTTCCAGCGGGTCTCAAACTCGTAGGCGTAATCGTCGTGCAGAAACTCCAAAGCCTCGGCCACGGCCTCCTCGGGCGGAACAGCGCCGGTGGATTCGTTGCCATAAATGCGCTGGAAGGTAGGGGCCTGCTGCCAGTCCAGTGCATAGACGGTGGCCGCATGTACCGGCGGTGTGGGCAACTGACGCAGCACGCTGACCAGGTGCTGCTGCAACTGTTCTAAGCGAAGATTGGGGAACCAAAGGCTGAAGTAGAGCGGGTCGGCCATGTAGAGATTGTACAAGCGGCAGGTTGCACAAAAGGGCAGGATCGCGGGAGGCAAGCCGGGCGAAAATTGCGTAGATGGGATTGCGCGCGCGCAATGCGTGCGAGGTGAGAGAATCTAGGCATCTATGCACTGGACGGTTGAGCGGCTCCGCATGGTTTTGGTGGGGTTGGGAGTTTTGGCAGTGGCGGTGATTCTGGCTGCGCTGGGCTATACGCGCTGGCAGACGCGCAGGATTGCGCGGGATCTTCCAGCCAAGCTGGGCATTCAAATTCAACAATCGACCGAGGGTTTCACCTACTCCAAAACCGAGCAGGGGCGGACGGTCTTTACGCTGCATGCGGCCAATGCGTTGCAATATCGAGCGGGCGGCCATGCGATTCTGCACGATGTGCGCATCCAAATTTTTAATCCCAAGGATGGCAGTTCCAACACGGTCTCCGGCGAACAATTTGAGTACGATCCACAGACGGGCATTGTGCGCGCAGCGGGTGAGGCGCATATGGATCTGCATGTGGCTGCGGGTACAAGCGCAAGTACAGGCGCGAGCGCACAACATGCCGTGCATGTGCTGACGCACGATCTGGTTTTCAATCAAAAAACCGACAGTGCCGTGGCGGGCGGATTGATCGCATTTGATCTGCCGCAGGGGCAGGGCCAGGCCGTCGGCGCGGTTTTCAACGGCAAAATGAGTCAACTGATATTGCAGTCCAAAGTTGCCTTGCATCTGCGTACGCAGCGGGGATGGGCTTGGATCCATGCAACGCAGGCCATCTATAACCAGCAGGGAAGCAGTGTGCAATTGCAGCATGCGGAGTATGCAAGTGCTTCGGAGCGTGCTTCAGCGCAGACGGCGGAGATTTTGCTGCGCGCTGACAACAGTGTGGAGAACATCCACGCCCAAGAGCACGTGCGGTATCGCAATACCAGTGGCGAGTCCGTTGCCGCGGAGTCGATGGTTGCTGCGCTCGACGCTTCGAGTCGCCCGCAGGCGGCACACTTTGCCGGTGGCGTGCAGATGGATGTGCAACAGGCGCAGCAGCGCACGCACGCTTCGGCACAAGAAGGCCAATTTGATTTTGACAGCGCAGGA